>JALZWO010000063.1 GCA_023300375.1 Granulosicoccus sp.
GATCAATCCGATAGCGATGGAAGACGGATTGCGGTTCGCAATACGAGAAGGCGGACGCACAGTGGGTGCGGGCGTTGTTGCTAAAATCATCGAGTAATTTATGGCCTCTAGTCAAACAATCCGTATCCGGCTTAAAGCTTTTGATCACCGTTTGATTGATCGCTCAGCAAAAGAAATCCTTGAAACTGCAAAGCGTACGGGTGCCAGAGTTCTTGGCCCAATTCCTTTGCCTACCAAGAAAGAGCGTTTTACCATTTTGGTGTCTCCACACGTTAATAAGGATGCTCGTGACCAGTACGAAATTCGTACTCACAAGCGCCTTATGGATATCGTGGATCCAACCGAAAAAACGGTTGACGCTCTCATGAAGCTCGATCTTGCTGCCGGTGTAGACGTTCAGATTAAGCTGAACTAGTTTGCGCAAACGGCGCGTTAAGCTGAGTTAGCTTCGCGCCTGCACTTGAAAAGCCCGCATACGCGGGCTTTTTGCGTTATAAAATGACGAGTTAGCCAGTATTTAGCGATTTCTTTAGTCAATGTAACGTTAGAGTGAAAAATACAGCTTCACTGATGTGAAGGTTATGCCGTTATATGTCCTTGAACGTAGCCAATATCATTGCTGTAAATTCGATTGGGCTCGATGGAAACATTAGGATGAGTTAGGATGACGGCGTTTTACATTGGTCGGCAGCCAATATTGGATGCTGAGGGTAGTACCTACGGTTACGAAATTTTGTTTCGTTCTACCGAAGAAAATTACTATGACGCATCTGTCGACGGCGATACAGCAACGGCACGTGTGCTGGTAGACACAATAGTGGAAGCTGGTTTATCTTCGATTGTTGGTTCTTCTAAGGCGTTCTTTAACCTGACGCAACGGTTTCTTGAACACCCAGAAATGCTTGAACTCATTGAGCCAGGCACGTGTGTCCTTGAAGTGTTGGAAGATGTTCAAGTGACAGATGAGGTGGTTGCGGGAGTGTCGGCATTACGCGCCATGGGGCATATCATTGCTTTGGACGATTTTGTTGATGAAGAGCAGTTTGCCCGTTTGTTACCGCTGGCGCAGATCATCAAATACGACATTACACAGCACAGCAAGGATGATCTGATAGCTCATCGGCTCAAGGATGCAGAGGCAGGCAGATTATCTCTCGCTGAGCGCGTAGAGACCCTGGAAGAATATAATGAACTCAAGGCTGCAGGTTTTCAATATTTCCAAGGCTATTATTTTGCAAAGCCGAAAGTAGTAAGTGGAGTAAAGCTACCGCAAAATAAAGTGGCAATTCTTCAGCTGTTGGCTCAAATCAGCGATCCGAACATCAGCATCGAGGTGCTAGCAGAGACCTTGAGTCACGACATAGCCTTGAGCGTACGTACGCTTAGGTATGTGAATTCTCCCATGTGTGGCCTAAAAAGCGAAGTGACATCTATACGTCATGCCGCCTTGATGCTGGGGCGTGAACCCATCCGTAATTGGGTAACATTGCTGGTTTTGACAGGGATGGATGATAAGCCACCCGAGCTGATGAAGATGGCTTTGGCAAGAGCTAGATTCTGTCAGCTGCTTGCTCAATATCGCTCACTCGATAACGATGCCATGTACTTCACCATTGGATTGCTATCGCTGCTTGGTGTTTTAATAGACAGTGAGCTTGATGTGGCATTGAAGCAAGTCTCTATTAGTAAGGAAATCAGTGATCAATTGCTCCTCGGTAAAGGAGTGGGTGGCGAGATGCTCGCACTGATAGCACAACTTGAATCAACGGAACTTGGCGCTGATGCAGTACCTGACATAGAGATCAACGGACCCCTTTATCAAAAGGCAATAGCTTGGACAGAAGTTATGTTCGAAATAATTTAGGCAACTCGTTATTGCTTCTGTCTGCAGTATGTCAGGTTCCTGTGTAAAACGACTTTAAGCAGGCTGTACTCTTTACCAATGGGTCCCACCTTCGCAGCGTGGGCGTTGGAAGGTGTCTCGTAACAGGTCAATAGATTCTCTGCGCGGACAGCCGAAAACGTGATCATTCACAACGCCCAGAGCCTGCATTGTTGCGTAAAGCGTTCTAGGACCCACAAAGCTCCATCCCATTCTTTTCAGGGATTTTGCCAAAACAGTCGATTCAGGGGTAGAGGGGTTGTCAAGCAGCCAGGCATTGCTGATATGTCTTGGCCGCAGATCGCTGTCAGGCTCGTGAGACCAGAATAAGGCAGCAAGAGATACACTTTTGCACTTAAGTTCTTGAAATCGAGTTGCATTGTTGAAAACAGAGCGAATTTTACGTTCATTGCGAATCAATCTAGCATCACCCAAGATGCGCTGAACATCTGTTGCTGAATACTGCGCGAGAGCCTCTGGGCAGAAATTTGAGAATGCTTCGCGTAAATCCTGTCGCCGATGCAAAACAGTTCGCCAACTCAAGCCAGCTTGAAAGCCCTCAAGGCAAATTTTTTCAAAGAATGCCTGATCATCGCTAGCGGGCAGGCCCCATTCGATATCATGATAACTCTGAAACAATGGATCGCCAGGAGGGGTGCGGCAGCATTCAACAAGACACTCGGTCATTAACTTAGCCTATGAGGGATTCTCACAACGATGATGATATCTTGGCAGAAAATCATCGAAAATCACATGATTGGAGGTGTTTGTCAGGCCAAATCAGCTAACTTTTGCCGAAACCTAGTAAAAAAATCTGCTGATCACTGGTTAACAATATTTTAAGATGATATGATTGCGAGCTAACTTGGCCGATGTGATCACCCCATTGGCCTATTTGTACGGGGAAGCCACCAGATAGTAAGGGTGGTTTTCATTGATCTGGGCCGTATAGCTCTGAACTGCACAATCTGCCACCGCATCCTGGCCATCAAGGCCGCAAGCGGAAGGTTAGGTGCAGCTGCAGTGCATGTGAGTTCGTAAAATTGTGTTGGAGAAAACGATGACCCTTGGTGTAGTTGGCCGCAAGCTCGGCATGACGCGTGTGTTCGACGATACAGGTGTATCGACGCCCGTTACCGTGATCGAAGTGGAAAAGAACAGGGTTACAGCTCGTAAAACCGTAGAGCGCGACGGCTACGTAAGCGTGCAAGTGACTACGGGTACCAAAAAGACTAGCCATTTGTCTAAGGCTCAGCTAGGGCATTTTGCAAAGGCAGGTGTTGGAGCTGGTAGAGGTTTGTGGGAATTCAGGCTAGAAGGCGATGAAGGTGGCGAGCTAGAAGTTGGCGGTGAGTTCGGTATGGAGATCTTCGAAGAAGGTCAAAAAGTCGATGTCACAGGCACAAGCATTGGTAAGGGTTTCGCAGGTGGCGTGAAACGTCACAACTTCCAAATGCAGGATGCAACTCACGGTAACTCTCTCTCTCATCGTGCGCCAGGATCCATCGGGCAAAACCAAACACCCGGTCGTGTATTTAAAGGTAAGAAAATGGCAGGGCACATGGGTGCTGTGCAGAGAACAACGCAAAACCTCAGAGTAGTCCGGCTTGACGAAGGAAGAGCTGTGATTTTGGTTAGAGGTGCAATACCAGGCGCGGACGGCAGTGATGTGATTATCAAGCCAGCCGTCAAGCAAAAGAAAGCGAAGAGCTGAGAAGATGGATTTAAAGACTCACAGCGGCGGCACATTGACCGTTGCAGATTCGGTGTTTGGCGTAAGCTACAACGAAGGCCTGGTGCATCAGATCGTCACTGCATATCTAGCAGCTGCTCGATCAGGCAATGCAGCCCAGAAGACACGCTCAGAAGTTCGTGGCGGTGGTGCAAAACCTTGGCGCCAGAAAGGTACAGGCCGAGCACGTGCGGGAACATCTCGTAGCCCTATTTGGGCTGGTGGTGGTGTGACATTCGCCGCTAAGCCGCGTGACTACTCTCAGAAAGTGAACAAGAAGATGTATCGTGGCGCTTTACGCTCCATTCTTTCTCATGCAGCTGAGCAGGGGAGGCTGATCGTCGTCGATTCTCTTAGTCTCGAGCAAGGCAAGACACAGCTAATGAAAAAGAAAATGGCTGAGCTTGGTGTAGAAAAAGTTTTATTTCTTATGGACGAGGTCGATGAGGCAGTGTACTTGGCCAGTCGTAACATCCCTTACGTCCAAGTTTTGGATGTCGAGGGTGTTGATCCAGTAAGTTTGGTCCGATTTCAACACATCGTTGCAACCGAATCAGCAATCAAGCAACTAGAGGAGCGCTTGTCATGAATGATCAACGACTCTATCAAGTGATATTGGCGCCGCACGTGTCAGAAAAAACGGCTACCGCTGCAGAAATGGAAGGCCGGCACACATTCCGTGTTGCTAGCGACGCATCTAAGCTTGAAGTGCGCAAAGCTGTAGAGAAGCTATTTAGCGTTGACGTTCGCGGTGTTCAAATCGTAAACGTTCGCGGCAAGACAAAACGTTTCGGTTCGAGTGAGGGAAAGCGCTCCGATTGGAAGAAAGCAATTGTTCGTCTGGCAGAAGGCCAAGACATTGATTTTATGGGAGTTGAAGGTTAGTCATGGCACTCGTAAAGTCAAAACCAACTTCGCCTGGTAAGCGTTTCCAGGTACGTGTTGTAAATAAAGAACTTTCGAAAGAAGGTCCTTACGAGCCACTTGTAGAGAGTTTGAGCAAGTCTGGCGGTCGTAATAACAAGGGTAGAATTACTACCCGTCATATCGGTGGCGGGCACAAGCGTCGGTATCGTGTTATCGATTTCAAGCGTAACAAAGATGGCATACCAGCCCTTGTTGAACGACTTGAATACGATCCAAACCGAACAGCAAACATTGCGCTGATCAAATATGCAGACGGTGAGCGTCGGTACATTTTAGCGCCTAAAGGTATTGCTGTTGGTGCGAAGCTCATGTCTGGTCGGGAGTCGCCTATTAAGCCTGGCAACTGCCTTCCGCTAGCTAACATTCCGGTTGGTTCTACTATCCATGCAATCGAGCTCAAGCCCGGTCGTGGTGCGCAGGTTGCTCGAAGTGCAGGTGCAGCGGTGCAGCTGGTAGCTCGTGAGGGCATGTACGCAACTGTCCGTCTTCGCTCTGGCGAGATGCGCCGAGTGCAGACTGATTGCCGCGCAACTATCGGCGAAGTAGGAAATGGCGAGCACGCTCTACGTAAGCTCGGTAAGGCGGGAGCCAGTCGATGGCGTGGCGTTAGGCCAACAGTTCGTGGTGTTGCCATGAACCCAGTCGATCATCCACATGGTGGTGGTGAAGGTCGAACATCTGGCGGCCGTCATCCGGTAAGCCCATGGGGTACCCCAACGAAGGGTTACAAAACTCGTTCAAATAAGCGTACGGACGGCATGATTGTTCGTCGTCGTTCTAAGAAATAGCAGGTAGACATCTATGCCACGTTCACTGAAGAAAGGACCGTTTGTTGACTACCACCTAATCAAAAAGGTGGAAGAAGCTCGGGCTTCAAACAGCAAGCGCCCTATCAAGACATGGTCACGTCGATCAATGATCCTCCCAGATATGGTTGGTTTCACACTCGCAGTGCACAATGGTCGGGTTCATGTACCTGTACTGGTTTCAGAAAATATGGTTGGCCACAAGTTAGGTGAATTCGCGGCGACGCGCACCTACAAAGGTCACGTTGCAGATAAGAAGTCGAGATAGTCATGCAAGTAGAATCCACACTCAAGACGGCTCGTCTCTCGCCGCAAAAAGCCAGGTTGGTCGCGGATCAAATACGCGGGCTACCTGTTGAAAAGGCTATCGAGCTTTTAACGTTTAGCGAAAAGAAAGCTGGCGCGTTAATGAAAAAGTTAGTGGACAGCGCGATTGCTAACGCTGAACACAACGAAGGTGCAGACATTGATGAACTGAAGGTTTCGGCTGTTCAGGTAAATGCTGGCCCAGTTATGAAGAGATTACGAGCGCGAGCCAAGGGTCGGGCTAATCGAATCTTGAAACGTACTAGCCATATTACCGTGACCGTTTCGGACGGAAGGAGCTAAACGATGGGTCAAAAAGTACATCCAATTGGAATTCGTCTTGGAATCTCTCAAGACTGGAACTCTACATGGTATGCCGGTAGTGAAGACTATGCCGATTACCTAAATGACGATATCAAAATTCGTGCGTTCTTGAAGAAGAAGCTATCGCATGCATCGGTAAGTCGTATTCAGATCCAGCGTCCTGCTAAATCAATAATCATCACAATCCACTCGGCTCGTCCTGGTATTGTCATAGGCAAGAAGGGTGAAGATGTTGAGAAGCTTCGTCGCGCTATCGCAACGCAGATTAGTATTAACATTAATAACGTTAAAATTAACATTGCGGAGATTCGCAAGCCAGAGCTGGATGCACAGTTAGTAGCTGAAGGAGTTGCTCAGCAGCTTGAGCGTCGAGTGATGTTTCGGCGCGCAATGAAGCGAGTGTTGACAAACACGATGCGTCTGGGTGCTCAGGGTGTGAAAATCGCGGTGTCTGGTCGATTAAACGGTGCAGAGATTGCTCGGCGCGAGTGGTACCACGATGGCCGTGTGCCATTGCACACACTGCGTGCAGATATCGACTACGGCGTAGCGGAAGCCCATACCACCTATGGTGTTATCGGTATCAAGGTTTGGATCTGTCACGGCGAAGTATTCGACCTAGAAGAGAAGCGCTCTAAAAGCGTCGCAAGCACCACAAACGCTAAATAGTATATTGACACTGACAACGCCATAGCTTTGCCGTAGTAGAATGTACGGCTTGGTGTTGTCAGACAAGAACATTACAAAGTACCGCTAACCGTTTTGGGCTCATGACTTAGTCAGGTGTCGCCGGTAGCAAACAGAGCAAGAGAAGATGCTTCAACCTAAACGTACCAAATTCAGAAAGCAGCACACGGGTAGAAACCGTGGACTGGCACAGAACGGTAACAAAGTCAGCTTTGGTGAGTATGGCCTCAAGGCCACTGCCCGTGGCAGACTGACTGCCCGACAAATTGAATCTGCCAGACGTGCAATGACACGTCACATTAAGCGTGGTGGAAAGATCTGGATCAGGATATTCCCTGATACACCGGTAACCAAAAAGCCCATCGAAGTTCGTATGGGTAAAGGTAAGGGTAACGTAGAGTATTGGGTGGCCAAGATCCAACCTGGCAAGATGCTTTATGAAATGGAGGGTGTCACTGAACAGACTGCCCGTGAAGCGTTCGCGTTGGCAGCTGCAAAGCTACCTATTGCGACCACATTTGTTGTGAGGACTGCAGCGTAATGGCTAATGCACATGTAAGCGAGCTGACTGCTAAGTCAGTGTCCGAGTTAAATACAGAGCTGAACGGGCTGTTTCGTGAGCAGTTCAACCTGCGTATGCAACGTGGTTCCGGCCAAGATATAAAGCCGCACAACTTTAAAAGAGTGCGCCGCGAGATTGCTCGCATTAAGACCGTTATTCATCAGAAACAATCAGTGGAAGGCTGAGCATGAGTGATCAGAACCAGACAGCCTCTGCTACAGCAGATGAGAAGCGAAGCCGTACCGTTGTAGGTAGGGTTACAAGCAACAAAATGGAGCAAACGGCAACTGTTCAGGTCGAACGTCGCATAAAGCATCCCATTTACGGCAAGTACATGCGGCGTAGCAAGAAGTATCATGTGCACGATCAAGATAACGCTCTGAAAATTGGCGATGTAGTCCAAATTAAAGAGTGTCGACCTTTGTCCAAGACTAAGTCATGGACGTTGGACAAGGTGTTAACTGCCGCAGCCGAATAAGGCCGGTCAGTTGCTAAACAAGTTAAGCGTGGAACGAAATAAGAGTAGCGTCCGATGATTCAAATGCAAACTGTCCTTAACGTGGCAGATAATAGTGGCGCGCGCCGAGTGCAGTGCATCAAGGTACTGGGCGGCTCGCACAGACGTTACGCGCGAGTGGGAGATGTCATAAAGGTGAGCATCAAGGATGCCATCCCACGTGGCAAGGTAAAAAAAGGCGAAGTCTACAACGCAGTTGTTGTTAGAACAGCAAAGGCTATCCGTCGAGCAGATGGTTCAGCAATTCGTTTTGATGCAAATGCTGCAGTTATCCTGAATGCAAAGCTTGAGCCGGTTGGCACTCGCATATTCGGGCCTGTAACACGTGAGCTTCGAAACGAAAAATTCATGAAAATTGTCTCTCTCGCTCCAGAAGTGCTGTAGAGCTGTCGGAAAACGCGGGCATAAAATAATGCAACGAATTAAACAAGGCGATGATGTAATAGTTCTCGTCGGAAGAGATAAAGGCAGGCGCGGCAAGGTTGAAGCTGTGCTTGACGACCGTGTTATCGTTGACGGGGTTAACCTTGTCAAGAAACATGCAAAGGGTAATCCGCAGATGGGCGACCCAGGCGGCATACAGGAAAAGGAGTTGTCATTGCACATCTCCAATGTGGCGTTGTTCAATCCTTCTACAAAGAAGGGCGGTCGCGTCGGTTTTCGCATCAATGATGACGGCAAGAAGGAGCGTTTTTTCAACGCCGATTCATCGTCAGTGGACGGTTAAGTACCATGGCAAGGCTCATAGCAGAATATCGCGACAAGATTGTTCCGAAGATGATGGAGGAGCATAAGTACCAGAGCATCATGCAGGTACCACGAATCCAAAAAATCACTATCAACATGGGGCTCGGTGAGGCTCTTGGTGATAAGAAGGTACTCGAGCATGCGGTTCGCGACATGACATCCATAGCTGGGCAAAAGCCAGTTGTCACTGTAGCGCGTAAGTCGATTGCTGGCTTCAAGATCCGAGACGGTTATCCGATTGGTGCCAAGGTCACTCTGCGTCGCGAGAAAATGTATGAATTTCTCGATCGATTGGTTGCGGTGTCTATTCCACGTATTAGGGATTTTCGTGGTATTAACCCTAAATCGTTCGATGGTCGCGGCAATTACAGCATGGGTGTGAAAGAGCAGATTATCTTTCCCGAGATCGACTATGACAAGATCGACGCCGTCAGAGGGATGGACATCACCATCACCACTAACGCTAGGACTGACGCAGAAGCACTCTCGCTTTTGAAAAAGTTCAACTTTCCTTTTAGAACATAGGCCTCGCGAACATGGCTAAGAAATCAATGATCGCTCGCGAGAGCAAGCGAACAAAGCTAGTAAAGCGTCACGCGGACAAGCGTGCCGTATTAAAGAAAACAATTTTGTCGGAAGAAAGTACTTTCGAGGAAAAAATGGAAGCTATGAACACGTTGCAAAAACTGCCGCGTGACTCATCTCCTGCTAGGCAGCGTAACCGTTGTCGTATCACTGGTAGGCCTCACGGCTACTACCGTAAATTTGGATTAAGCCGAAACAAGCTTCGTGAAGCCGCCATGCGTGGCGATGTTCCGGGCTTGGTAAAGGCGAGTTGGTAGGAGAATAAATCATGAGTATGTCTGACCCCATAGCTGACATGTTGACCCGTATACGTAACGGTCAGCAAGCACGAAAGGTATCGGTATCCATGCCTGCGGCAAAGCTAAAGAGTAGCATTGCCAAGGTTCTTGAGAATGAAGGTTACATTGGCAGCTTCAGTACTGCAGACGAAGACGGTAAGCCAACGCTTTCAGTCAATTTACGGTATTTCGATGGCAAGCCTGTAATCGACAAAATTAAGCGTATCAGCCGCCCAGGCTTGCGTAGTTACTGCTCGGCAGGATCAGTTCCTACGGTAATGGGTGGTTTGGGAATCGCTGTTGTCTCGACGTCACACGGCGTCATGACTGGCAAAGAAGCGAGTGCTAAAGGCTACGGTGGCGAGATTATCTGCACCGTCAGTTAATCGGCAATCAGTTAGCAAGCGTCAGCTGCCTTCAGCAAACCGTTTTTCGAGGAATTTAGAATGTCACGCGTAGCGAAACAACCGATCGATGTGCCCAAGGGTGTAGAGATCACAGTAAAAGGACAATCAGTAAGTGCTAAGGGTCCAAAGGGCCAAGAGACAGTTGAAGTACACGAAAGTGTGCAAGCTGTTCTTGATGGTGCTGTTTTAGGTGTATCTACTATCAAAGCTGATCAAAAGACGATCGCTTTGGCTGGTACTATGCGCTCACTTTTGAATAACTTGATTGTGGGAGTTACTGCAGGCTTTGAGAAAAAGCTTGAATTGCGAGGAGTGGGTTACAGAGCTCAGGCGCAGGGCAGTAACCTGAATCTAACTCTGGGATTTTCTCACCCTGTTGTCCATAAGATCCCTGACGGTATCAAAGTGGAGACACCTTCGCAGACGGAGGTGGTAGTGAGTGGTACCAATAAGCAAATCGTTGGTCAGGTAGCAGCCGATATTCGTGGCTACCGTCCGCCGGAGCCCTACAAAGGTAAGGGTGTTCGGTATGTGGGCGAGTATGTCGCCATGAAAGAAGCCAAGAAGAAGTAGAGCAGCGAATTATGGATAAGAAAACAAACAGATTACGTCGTGCCAAGCGTACACGTGCAAAAATTCGTGAGCTCGCTGTGCCACGCTTAACCGTTCACCGCACTCCGCGTCACATTTATGCACAGGTGATCGATGCTGACGGAAGCCGAGTATTGGCAGCGGCTTCTACTGTTGGAAAAGACCTGCGTACTGACGTAAAAAACGGTGGAAATGTTGATGCAGCTACTTCGGTAGGCAAAAGCATTGCAGAGAAAGCGGTAGCGGCGGGTATCAGCACAGTTGCATTTGACCGCGCTGGATTCAAATATCACGGCCGCGTCAAAGCGCTGGCTGATGCGGCCCGTGAAAACGGTCTGAAATTCTAAGACAGCCTGACGGCTTCAACCCAAGGCTCGGATAATTTCGTATGGCACAGAACGATTACAACCAAAGCAGTGACGGCTACATTGAAAAGCTCGTCACAATCAACCGCGTAGCAAAAGTTGTTAAGGGTGGACGTCAGTTCGGCTTCACAGCTCTTACGGTAGTTGGTGATGGCAACGGACGTGTTGGCTTAGGCTACGGCAAAGCGCGTGAGGTTCCTTTAGCTATTCAGAAGGCTATGGAAAAAGCGCGCAGAGACATGAAGACTGTATCCCTAAACGACGGTACATTACAATATGCATTGAAGGGTCGCCATGGCGCTGCACGCGTATATATGCAGCCAGCATCTGAAGGTACTGGTATCATTGCCGGTGGAGCCATGCGTGCGGTGTTCGAAGCAGTGGGCGTTCGCAACGTTCTGGCTAAGATAATCGGTACAAATAATCCTATCAATGTTGTGCGTGCTACGATTAACGGCTTGGCAACTATGCAAAGCCCTGAGTCAGTTGCAGCCAAGCGCGGTAAGTCAATTGCCGAAATTAAAGGTGAATGATTGTGAGCGTTAAAACTGTAAAAGTGACTCTGGTCAAAAGCATGAACGGCCGCTTAAAAAATCATCAGGCTAGCGTTCGCGGGCTTGGACTGCGTAGAATGCACCAAACCGTCGAGGTAATCGACACTCCTGAGAACAGGGGCATGATTAACAAGGCGTACTACATGCTGCAGGTTGAAGAGTCTTAATTATTTAAGTCTTTTTAAATAGTAGAAAATACAACATCTTGTGCTCGCACAAGATGCTGGTCATTGGGCCACACTGATTGTTAGATCGAAGAGCTAAACAACATGAGTTTGAATAATTTAAAACCTGCAGCTGGTAGCCGTAAAACGGCAAATCGCGTGGGTCGGGGCATCGGTTCCGGTAGTGGTAAGACGTGTGGTCGTGGACACAAGGGACAGAAGTCTCGTTCTGGTGGCTGGCACAAAGTTGGATTTGAAGGTGGCCAGATGCCTATCCAGCGCCGTTTGCCGAAGTTTGGTTTCACATCACGTATGGCTCGCCATTACGCAGAGGTTCGTTTGCACGAGCTTGAGTTGATCGAGGGTGAGGTAAATATTGCTTCTCTGATATCCGCCGGGATCGTTCCTATCCAGACGCACACCGTCAAGGTGATGTTATCTGGTGAGCTGAAAAAGGCGGTTACTGTAACGGGTTGCCGTGTGACTAAAGGCGCTAAAGCCGCCATCGAAGCTGCGGGTGGCACTGTCGCTGAAGTGGTATCCGCTGCAGCTACTGCGTAAGCATCAGCTTTTTCATCGCTCCGCTCGTACTGTAAAGTGCACGTTTTAAACGGTATCTAATTAATTATGGTTGCAAATAAGAACAAGTCTGCATTGGGAGGTATCGGGGGTTCCTCCGAGCTACAGTCTCGCCTGCTGTTTGTTCTTTTCGCCATGATCGTGTTTCGCATTGGTTCACACATTACTATCCCTGGGGTCGACCCAAGAGTAATGGCCGATCTCTTTGCTCAGCAGAGCAGCGGCATTCTAGGAATGCTAAACATGTTTGGTGGCGGTGCGCTCTCTCGCATGTCGTTGTTTGCGTTGGGCGTTATGCCATATATATCGGCATCAATCATTATGCAGTTAATGACGCACGTTATTCCTCAGTTCGAGCAATTGCGTAAGGAAGGCGAAAGTGGTCGTCGAGTCATTACTAAGTACACTCGCTACGGCACACTTGTATTGGCATCTGTGCAGGCAATTGGTATTGCCATCGCTCTGCAAAACCAGGGTGCGAGCGGCCAAAGCGTTGTTTTCCTCACAGGTCCTGGGTTTGTCCTAACCGCTGCTGTCACATTGGTAACAGGAACAATGTTCCTGATGTGGTTGGGAGAGCAGATTACGGAGCGGGGCATCGGTAATGGAATTTCAATACTCATATTCACCGGTATCGTTGCGGGTTTGCCCGCTGCGATAGGCGGCACTCTTACTCTTGCCAGAACAGGCGAATTGAGTTTCCTAGTGGTTATTCTATTGTTTGCGATGGTTTTAGCGGTCACGGCGTTCGTTGTCTTCGTTGAACGAGGACAAAGGCGCATCACTGTTAACTACGCAAAGCAACAGCGCGGCAAGAAAATGTACGCTGCACAAACTAGTCATCTACCATTGAAGTTAAATATGGCTGGTGTTATTCCTCCAATTTTTGCGTCCAGCATCATATTGTTTCCAGCAACGCTAGGCGACATCGCGACGAGCAACACGAATTCTTTGTTGAATACGATTGTCTCGACCCTGCAGCCTGGTCAGCCTGTCTACATATTGCTGTACGCTTCAGCCATCATTTTCTTTTGTTTCTTCTACACGGCATTGGTGTTCAACGCAAAGGAGACGGCAGATAATCTTAAGAAGTCAGGCGCATTTATACCTGGCATTCGGCCCGGTGAGAAAACAGCACGGTACATCGATTCCGTTCTAACAAGACTCACTATGTATGGCGCGTTCTACATCACATTAGTTTGCTTGTTGCCCGAGTTCCTAATCTTGTTATGGAATGTTCCTTTCTACTTTGGTGGCACTTCACTGCTTATCATCGTAGTGG
The DNA here is from genome assembly GCA_023300375.1 of Granulosicoccus sp. GTDB lineage: Bacteria > Pseudomonadota > Gammaproteobacteria > Granulosicoccales > Granulosicoccaceae > Granulosicoccus. The sequence continues at coordinate 13,296 of JALZWO010000063.1, forward strand.
TTGTCATGGATTTTGTAGGGCAGGCTCAGGCACACATGATGAGCCATCAGTACGAAGGCTTGATGAAGAAGCAAGGTCCCAAGGGGGCTCCAAGCGGTTCTCGTTAGAGCAGGTTGTTTGCTAATAACGTTGGCCACGGAAAAGCCGTCTTACCAGGAGAGAAGTTATGAAAGTTAGAGCATCAGTTAAAAAGATCTGTCGCAACTGCAAGGTTGTTCGTCGCAAGGGCGTGATTCGCGTCATTTGTAGCGACACCCGACACAAGCAGCGTCAGGGCTAGTCAAAAGATAATAGGCGGAGAAAAGCATGGCACGTATTGCCGGCATTAACATTCCGGTCCAGAAACATATCTGGATCGCGTTAACATCAATATACGGAATCGGTCGTACTAGGGCATATCAGATTTGTGATGCAGCCAAAGTAGCGTCGGAGACTAAAGTTCGGGATCTTTCTGAAGTTGAGATTGAGAACTTACGTACTGAAGTTGGAAAATTTACAGTCGAAGGCGATTTGCGTCGCGATGTTTCGATGAATATAAAGCGTCTGATGGACCTCGGTTGTTATCGTGGAATTCGCCATCGTCGGGGCTTACCCCTTCGCGGTCAACGTACGAAGACTAATGCGCGCACGCGCAAAGGTCCGCGTCGGCCGCTCAAGCGTTAATAGAGATTACTATGGCAGCTAGTACCAAAAAGAAAGTTCGACGTACCGTCACTGACGGTATTGCGCATATCCATGCGTCGTTCAACAACACGATCGTTATGATCACAGACAGGCAGGGCAACGCTCTGTCTTGGGCTACCGCAGGTGGTTCAGGTTTTCGTGGGTCTCGTAAAAGCACACCGTTTGCAGCACAGGTTGCTGCTGAGCGTGCTGGCGAAGCTGCCAAAGAGTACGGTCTGAAAAACATCGATGTTCATGTAAAGGGACCAGGGCCAGGGCGTGACTCTGCTGTTCGTTCTCTTAACAATGTGGGCTTCAAGATCAGCAGTATTCTTGATGTCACACCTATCCCGCATAACGGGTGCCGTCCGCCCAAAAAGCGTCGTGTATAGGAGATTACGTTGATGTTAATCGATTCAAAAGTAAGCAGGAGAGTGACTCATGGCTAGATATACTGGTCCAACGTGTAAACTGAGTCGCCGTGAAGGCACTGATCTTTTCTTAAAATCAGGTATCCGTCCACTAGAAAGCAAGTGTAATCTTGAGACGCCTCCTGGTGTTCAAGGTGCCAAGCGTGGCCGTCCTTCTGATTATGCTATTCAGTTAAGAGAGAAGCAAAAGCTGCGCCGGATGTATGGTGTTTTGGAAAAGCAGTTCAGAAATTACTACAAAGCTGCTGCTGCTCGAAAGGGTTCTACTGGTGAAAACCTTCTTTCATTGCTGGAACAGCGGTTAGACAACGTCGTTTACAGAATGGGTTTTGGTTCAACTCGCGCCGAAGCACGACAGCTTGTTTCACACAAGTCAATAATGGTTGATGGCAAGTTGGTCAATATTGCGTCTTACCAAGTTCAGCCTAATCAGGTTGTGACGGTTCGTGAGAAAGCTCGTAAGCAGGCGCGTATAGCGGATGCACTTGAATTGGCAACTCAGCGCGGTTTACCGGGCTGGTTGGAAGTTGATTCAAAGAAATTTGAGGGCATGTTCAAGAGTGTTCCCGATCGTGCTGATCTACCAGCCGAGATCAATGAATCTTTGGTTGTGGAACTGTATTCGAAGTAATCGGCTGTTTTATGCCTAGCGCTGCAGGCTCCCGTATTCACGTGGGGCCTGTGCGATTACGTTCACGATATAGCTTGAGTGTAGGGTGGCGTTTTGCCACCCTGCTAATGTTTAAGGGGTTGAACCACGTTGAATGCCATGCAAACTGAATTTTTAAAGCCGCGGATTGTCGACGTATCAGCTGATAACGTCAATCACGCGAAGGTCACTCTAGAGCCGCTAGAGCGAGGATTTGGACATACATTGGGAAATGCCTTAAGGCGTATTCTTTTGTCGTCTATGTCTGGAGCCGCATTTTATGAGGCTGAAATAGAAGGCGTACTCCATGAGTACACCACGATGGAAGGTGTTCAAGAGGATGTGTTGGATATCCTTCTGAACTTGAAAGGTGTTGCTATTGTGATGCACGCTAAAGATGAGGCAACTCTTAAGTTAGTTAAGCAGGGGCCTTGTGTTGTAACTGCCGCTGACATCACTTTGGATCACGATTTAGAAATAATCAACCCAGATCACGTTATCTGTCATTTGACTGGCGACATGAATCTGAACATGACACTGCGTGCCCGTCTTGGTCGTGGTTACGAGCCAGCGTCTCACCGGTCACTTGAGGAAGGCGAAAGTCGGCCAATCGGAACGTTGCAGATCGACTCGTCGTTCAGTCCTGTGCATCGAGTTGCTTACAACGTTGAAAGTGCGCGTGTTGAACAGCGAACCGATCTTGACAAGCTGATCGTCGACTTGGAAACCAACGGCACTATCGATCCAGAGGAAGCCATCCGTAAGGCGGCAACCATTCTCCAGGAGCAATTGTCTGTATTTGTAGATCTGAAAGCCGAGACAGCGACCCCTGAAGAGGAGCAAACTTCGGATATAGATCCAATCCTGTTACGACCGGTAGACGATCTTGAATTGACAGTTCGCTCAGCTAACTGTCTGAAAGCCGAAAATATCTACTACATCGGTGATCTTATTCAGCGTACCGAGGTAGAATTACTGAAAACCCCGAATCTGGGCAAAAAGTCGCTTACTGAAATTAAGGATGTTCTTGCACAGCAAGCATTGTCTTTGGGTATGCGTCTGGAAAACTGGCCCCCAGCCGAGTTGCTGAAGCAACGTGAGCTGGCCAAGTAGGTATTAAGAGAACAACATGAGACATCGTAAGAGTGGGCGTCAGCTCAACCGTAATTCCAGTCACCGTAAGGCCATGTTTCGTAACATGGCGGCTTCGCTAGTTGAGCATGAGTCAATTAAGACAACTTTGCCAAAAGCTAAGGAGCTTAGGAAAGTTATCGAGCCGATGATCACCAGCGCAAAGCAAGACAACGTTGCTAAGCGCAGGCAAGCATTCGATCGAATTCGTGACAAAGCGGCTGTGGGTAAATTATTCACAGTTCTTGGGCCACGATTCAGCAAGCGTCCTGGCGGATACACTAGAATCCTCAAGTGTGGAATGCGCCCTGGCGATAACGCACCTATGGCCATCATCGAGTTTGTAGAGCGTAGCGACGCTTAATAGTTTACAAACCTATGTTGCCACCGCTTCTGCGGTGGGTGTAGTATACAAAAAGGCCCGTGACTTTAGCAGTTCGGGCCTTTTTTGCGTCTGGTAGTCTGTTACTCCAAGACCATGATTGGCGCTATGCGATCAAATTTCGTGTACACGCGGGTTGCCAATGAATTGTCTACACCTTCTGACCACAGGTTGCTTAGCCTGTTGTTGTTGTTAGAGCCCGCTTAAAGGTCATGATTAAAGAGAATTCTTTCCAACTTCGCAACGCCAAATTAGTGCTTCCAGATTCAGTTGTAGCTGGTTCGGTACAAGTGGTGGATGGGCAAATTGTTTCCATCGACGTAGGTACATCAACAAACGGGTACGATTGCCAAGGTGATTACCTGATCCCAGGGTTGGTTGAGATCCATACTGACCATCTGGAGGGGCATTATTCACCCCGACCGGGCGTTCGCTGGAATCCCATCGCCGCCATTCAGGCGCATGACGCGCAAATCGCTTCTGCAGGCATCACAACCGTGTTGGATTGCTTGCGTATGGGTACTGACGAAACGGACGACTATGCGCCGGGTGAAATGTTGTCTCTGGCAAATCACATTCGCACAGCGTCTACGCAAGATCGATTACGTGCTGAACACTATTTGCATCTGCGCTGTGAGGTGTCTTCTCCCAATGTATTAGAGGATTGTGCTCAATTCAAAGATCACGACAACATCATTATTATGTCGTTAATGGATCATGCACCGGGGCAGCGGCAATTCACAGACATGGCAGTGTTTGAGAATCACCATCGAAAAAAGGATGGTATGGATGAGCAAACGTACAAAGCCTTTAGTGAGCGACGTATAAAGAATTCAAAAATCTATTCAGATAAACACCGCAAAGCCATTGCAAGTATCTGTAAACAACGTGGTATCACGATAGCTAGCCACGATGACGCAACGGCAGATCATGTTGCAGATGCGGTCGAGTTGGGCGTGTGTATTGCTGAGTTTCCAACGACTATTGAGGCTGCAAAAGCCGCTAATGAAGGTGGTCAAAAGGTATTGATGGGGGGGCCAAATGTGGTAAGAGGGCACTCGCACTCTGGCAACGTGGGTGCTCGTGATCTTGCTAGCTTGAATATGCTAGATGTGCTCTCATCAGATTATGTACCCATTAGCCTATTGCACGCGCCGTTCGTGTTGTCATTACAAGAACAATTGATGAGTCTGCCCGAAGCCATCGCGTTGGTTACAGCAAACCCGGCTTCTGCGATTAATATGAACGATCGTGGTTCATTGACTACAGGTTTGCGTGCCGATATGGTTCTGGTGCGTTATGAAGATAACGTACCTTGTATTAAGTGCGTGTGGCGTCATGGAGTGCGTGTGGCGTGAGTGCTCGCTACGCAGTGTACTTCTCTCCTGACGATGCATCACAGCTTGCTGCCTTCGGGCAACGTGCGTTGGGTAGAAACGCAGTAGGAGATACAATAGCGACAACTGAAGGTGACTTTCCTGATACTCGTGTCGCGAACACTCTGCGAGCAACGCCTGCGTACTATGGTTTTCATGCCACTCTAAAAGCCCCATTCAGTTTAAGCAAAAACACCGACGAAAGCCTGTTACTTCGTGACGTAGAGTCGTTGGCGAACACCTTCAAACCCCTATTACTTAGCTCACTTTATCCTAGAGTGATTGCAGGGTTTGTTGCGCTCACACTAGAGTCTGATGTCACCACCGCCGTTAACCAGCTGGCAAGTCACTGTGTGGAGCGTTTAGAGGCTCATCGTGCAACCTTGATCGAGGCTGATATCGCTAGAAGGCAAGTCGACTCACTCAGCGAGACTCAGCGGCACTATCTCAACACCTACGGATACCCGTACGTGTTGAGCGAGTTCAAATTTCACATGACGCTGACCGACAAAATCAACAAAGGCTCGGACGCTGCTTACATTCAGTGGTTGGAGGAGCTATTTACCACCATGGTGCCTGGTACCCCATCATTAGACAGGCTTTGCGTGTTCTATCAAGCAGACAGAAATTCATCCTTTACCCGATTAGCTGAATTCGTTATCCCGCTTTAAGTCTTGTTTGTCATAGCCTTCGCAAGCACCAAGCCTGCCACTTGGCCAAAAACGCTCTGATAGCGTACTAACGTCGATAAACCCTGATATCGCTAAAAGTGCTGGCCTGTTGCCATTGAGACACTACTGCCGCCTGTATTCCATAGCAGTGCCATCACGCCCAATCATGATCATACGGTCGGGCTCCATTTCCAGAATATTGGCCCGACTCTCTATTTTAGGCTGATCGTTTAATGTCTCTGCAACCAACTGCGAGAAATCACTGTCATCGGGGCCAGTCATGATCATATTGTTGTGCACTACCACATCGCCGTCCAGAGTCCAGTCACCGGTGAGTGTTAACGTGAAATCGGCTGGCAATTCAGAATCACCCTCAAACGGTTTAACAAAACCAATCACTGTTCCATTGGCTTTATATTCGATAGTGGTTGTTTGTGGTGTTGTTTGCGGAAAGGGGTTTAGCTCCGTAACCCGCCAGGTGCCAACAACTTGCTCTGAGGTGGCAACGCTGACATTATCAATTCCCTGATACGAGGGACGAGTAGGCGGTTGAAATGCTGAACACCCTGACAAAAACAACACGGCCAGAGTTGCACGAAAGAAAGTGACAAGAGTGTGTGATTTAAACATGCTTGAATCGATAGCGTACTAGCCTCAAACCAACCTAACATAAGCCACGCTGAACCCAGGTATCTCTAGAGTGCCGTTTTCTAGGCTGGATTCAAAACCATGCCCTTCAAGCAGTTGTGGCTCTCGCTGGGTTTCGATTTCGCAGCGAACCCGTTCTCCACCTAGGTTAAAAGCGCAGTAAAGTGTCTCATTGTCGTGAGTCCGTACAAACGTTAATATATTGTTAGCCATCACATTGATGCTGGAAAGCTCACCTTTGATCAGCGTCTGGTTAGCTTGTCGGAACTGTAAAAAGCGCCGGTAATGCTCCAGCACACTGCTATCAATACCTTGTTGCTCAGAAACCGCAAGTTTTTTATGCGCTTCAGGCACGGGTAGCCAGCTGTCAACATTAGAAAAGCCCGCATTGTCGGCATCGCTCTCCCAGACCATGGGTGTACGGCAACCATCCCGACCCTTAAACTCAGGCCAGAATGTAATGCCGTACGGGTCTTGTAGTTTGTCAAAAGGAATTTCCGCTTCAGGTAATCCAAGCTCCTCACCTTGATACAGACAGATGGAACCACGCATAGACATCAGTAAGCTAGCAAGGACTTTAACTTGTTGGGAATTAGATTTTTTAGACAAATTCCAACGGGTGACGTATCTGACCACATCATGATTTGAAAATGCCCAGCAAACCCAGCTATCTGCCGCCTCTTTTTCAAACTGTTTTAAAACGCTTGCAAAACGTTCCGCTGTGGGCGCCTCTGCTGATAGAAAATCAAATGTGTAGCACATGTGTACACGCTGAGTGCCTTCCGTGTATTCGCGTAACAGTCGCATGCCTTCTTGTGCGTCACCAATCTCGCCCACGCAAGTGGCCGCAGGGTACTCATCGAGTACGGTGCGAAAGCGTTCTAGAAACTTTAAATTTTCATTGCGGCTTTTGTCGTACAGATGCTCTTGATAATTGTACGGATTAACCTGTGGTGCGGTATCGGCGTTTCTCAGTGCAGGATCTAGTGCTGGGTTGTCACGTAATTGCTCATCGCAAAAATAGAAGTTAATGGTATCCAATCGGAAACCATCTACACCTCTATCAAGCCAAAATTTGGCCACATCAAGCATGGCATCCTGTACATCGTGATTATGGAAATTCAGATCAGGCTGAGAGGATAGAAAGTTGTGTTGGTAGTACTGACAACGGGTAGGGTGCCAAGACCAGCCTGGGCCGCCAAATATAGATAACCAGTTGTTAGGTGGGCTGCCATCAGGTTTTCCATCTGACCACACGTACCAGTCGTGTCGTTCGTTGTCTCGACTTGAGCACGATTGCGCGAACCAGCTATGTTGGTCAGAGGTATGCGACAGCACCAGATCAATCATCACCTTTAGATCAAGTGCGTGTGCGTGCTCAATGAGCTCATCAAAAGAATGTAAGTCGCCAAACATAGGATCGATGTCTTTGTAGCCGGATACGTCATAGCCGAAGTCTTTCATTGGAGATTTGAAAAAAGGTGAGATCCAGATGGCGTCGGCGCCCAGATCGGCAATGTGTTGCAGACGATCTCTGATACCTGCTAAATCGCCAATACCATCATTGTTGGAGTCTTGGTATGAGCGAGGGTAGATTTGATAAATAACAGCACCGCGCCACCAATCTTTGTCAATAGCCACATCGGGTTCAACAACGCTTATGGAGGAAAAAATCATGGTCTTTAATCCTGAGGCAGGTGATAGGCCAAGCGACAATAGCGCAGAGAACTAATTATAAGCGTATTGAGCAGGGCATGAATCGAACGAGCAGTTGAGCTCCTTAGCGGCCGCGCAGTGATTGCCCTTCACAGAATAGGTGCACATTGGCGGGCTCTGCTGACATACGCAGGGTTTTGTTTCGTACATCGCGGTGAATTCCCTGTAACTTGGCAATAACGGGGCTGCTGTGCGCTTTGTCTTGTTGGAAATAAACTTGTGTTACCTCACCCAAGGCTTCGGAAATGTTAATCACGCTCTCGAAAGCGTAGTTGTCACTGGATTCCATCAGCATATGTTCGGGACGAATACCCACATTAACGATGGCATCTTGCCAATCGGCGCTAGTAGCAACCGCTGAGCTGATAACACCGCCGCCACCCTCTATGCTTACGCTTGTAGCTTCGCCGGTACTAACAACTCTGCCTGGCAACAGGTTCATTGCTGGTGAGCCAATAAACTGTGCTACGAATTCATTGTCTGGAGTTTCATAAAGTTCAAGTGGTGTTCCTACTTGTGCAATGCCTTTATTGGCCAACACAACTATCCTAGAGGCCAGAGTCATGGCTTCCACTTGATCGTGTGTCACATACACCATGGTGGACTCTGGCATGCTCTCTTTAAGTTGAGCTATTTCTATGCGTGTGGCTACGCGCAGGGCAGCATCAAGATTTGACAACGGCTCATCGAACAAATAGACCTTGGGATCTCGGACAATAGATCGCCCAATGGCTACGCGTTGTCTCTGACCACCAGACAACGCTTTTGGCAAACGATCCAGATACTCTGTAAGTTGTAGCGTGGCAGCTACTTTTTTTATCAGCGTATCTATTTCCTTTGGGGATTTTTTGGCAATTTTCAGGGCAAACGCCATATTGTCACGAACTGTCATGTGCGGATACAGCGCATACGATTGAAACACCATGGCAATACCTCTCTTTGCCGGAGGCATCTCGTTCATGCGCACACCATCGATAGTGAATTCACCATCTGTGATGGATTCTAGTCCGGCAATCATGCGCAGCAAGGTTGATTTTCCACAACCAGACGGCCCTACAAAAACAATCAGCTCGCCAGTGCGTATATCGAGGTTGATGTTGTTGAGTACATTGACCTCACCTGGGTAGGTTTTTTCAACGTTGCGCAGTGTCAGGTTTGTCATGGTGATATTCCGTAGTAATTTTTATGCAACGACACGGTCTATTTAACCGAACCTGCTAACAAGCCACGTACTAGATATTTCTGCAGGGCAAAGAACACCACCAGTGGCACCGCAATTGAGACAAAGGCTGCGGTGGCTAGAATTTCCCATTCGCCACCACGGGTGCCCAGCATTTCAATAATTTGTTTTGTCATTACTGTGGTTTCGCCACTGGAATCGACAAGGAACACCAATGCGATCAGCAGATCGTTCCATGTCCATAAAAACTGAAAGATAGCGAAGGAGGCCAGTGCTGGAAATGACAAAGGTAAGATGATTTTTACAAAAATCTGAAAATCACTGGCACCATCGACTCTTGCATTTTCAATAATATCTCTGGGTAAACCCACCATGTAATTACGCAATAGGTATATGGCCAGCGGTAAACCAAAACCGGTATGTGCAAGCCAGACACCCAGATAACCTTTACCAATGCCGATTTGATTATGCAATGTAAGCAGTGGTATTAAAGCAAGCTGCAGCGGCACTACCAACAAACCCACAATGGCTGCAACCAGCAAGGCTCTGCCGGGGAAATCCATCCAGGCCAAGGCATAGGCTGCAAACGCTGCCACCAGAATTGGAATGATGGTAGCGGGTATAGTTACCGTTAGCGTATTGAGAAAGGCTTTGCCCATACTCTCGCGGTTTTTCTCATCAAATAAGACTTTGTGATAGTTATCCAAGGTGAATTCTGGAGGTGTAAGGGCTGTGGCAAAAATACGTTGGCCACGGCGTCCTGTTATCTCTTCAATACCCTGCCTCTTGTAGTCGCCATTGGATTGCACTGTGATGGTTGAGCCATCTTTAAGTGGTGCCTCGTCACCGGGTTTAAAGGCGTCGATGCTGCGTGAGCTGGTTCCCCAGACAGAGATCACTGCCTCAGAGCCTTGTTCAAACAGATTGCCCTCGATAACGAACACGCCATCGTTTTCAATCTGCGACTCTGGCGCTGCTGAACGCAGTGTGAGATTTTGCTCTGATGCAGACAATGAGTTCCACCAGCCACCGGTTGATATTTGATCAGTGGTTCTAAAAGAGGAAACCAACAAGCCGGCTGTAGGGAATAGCCACAACAACACCATGGCCGCCAACGACAGATGAACTGCCCAAACGAGACTCGATCTAGTACCGACAATGGCAGACATTACTGCATCTCCTTGCGCGCGTTGTACACATTCCAGACAAGGATGGGTGAGACCAGCAACATGATGATCATGGCACTTGCCGAGCCAACTCCCCAGTCTTGGGCGCGGAATAATTTGTCGTACATGTAGTTGGCAAGCACCTGAGTTTCCCACTGGCCGTTGGTCATGGCAAAAACAATATCGAACACTTTTAAAACCACGATGGTAATGGTGGTCCAGACAACCACAATCGTGTTTTTGATTTGTGGCACCTTAATCTTGAAGAACACCTGAAAGGGGTTTGCACCGTCAATGATGGCAGCTTCTATGGTTTCCTCTGGAACACCACGCAGGGCCGCAGATAGAATCACCATGGCAAAGCCGGTTTGAATCCACACCAACACAATCATCAGTAGAAAACTGTTCGCGGGAATCTGTGTTAGCCAAGTAATAGGTTGATCACCCCCAAAAAACAGATAAACAGCGTTAACCACGCCAATTTGTTCTTGGTCTATGGGCCGGGTGTCATAGACCAGTTTCCAGATGACCGCGGCTCCCACAAATGAGATGGCCATTGGCATGAAGATAAATGACTTGGCGATATTTCCCCAACGCACTCTGTCTGATAATTGTGCTGCTAATAGTCCGAATGCGGTTGAAAGTGCGGGTACCACTAACAACCACAGCATATTGTTCGTCAGTGCTTCCCAGAATTTAGGCTCACTAAACATTTGCTGATAATTGTCAAAACCGACATATTGCGATTTATTGCCCGGAAGCCGCTCACTGAGTGATAAGCGAAGTGTTTCGAAGACGGGATAGGCGAGGTATAAGCCCAGAGCTGCAAGCGCTGGGAACAGAAACAACCAGGGGCGTATGATGTTGGCGCGAGTAATATTGCGTCCAGCGTGGATGCCTTTGTCTGGAAACAACACTCTGTCAAGAAGTTGATTTGAAAAATAGAAGTAGCCAACGCAGCCTCCCACACCTACAGCGATAGTCAGTACGGCTTGAAAGGCTGGATGCATCCGGCTTCCTTATTATGTGTGTTGTGTTGCCCCAATGCACACGGAGGCGCACGCGATGGCCGAAAACCTCAACCACGCTTGGCGAGTTCGGTGTCGCAACTTTCAGTATTCACCACAACTAAGGGCCTGTCAATAAATCTTGACTTGCTTTTGACTCTTATGGCGTTCAGGTTTAGTATCAAGCACTTAGAGTAGCGCTTGAGCCGGTCTAAGAGTCATCAACAAATTGGTAAGTTTATTTGTTATTTTAACATTTGAACCACCAAATCAATAGATAGTTACTTGGAGAAAACATCATTATGGGGTCGATAACAAACGGCAAGGCATTTAAAGTGTCTGCTCTGGCAGCACTAGTTGCTCTGTCAATCAATACCGTACAAGCACAGGATGAGTTACTGTTTCCCATTGGCGAGGGTGAATTTAACTGGGAAAGCTACAACAGCTTTGCCGAAGGCAATGACCTGAGTGGTCAAGAATTAACCGTTTTTGGCCCTTGGTTATCCGATCAAGAATTTTTCGTCAATATGTCTGCCTACTTTGAAGCTGCGACCGGTGCTACTGTCAGTTACACAGGCTCTGATAGCTTCGAGCAGCAAATCCTTATTGATGTCACGGCAGGTTCTGCGCCAAACATTGCAGTGTTTCCGCAGCCTGGTTTAGCGGCAAACTTTGCATCACAAGGTTTTCTTGCACCACTGCCTGATTCAACTGAAGAGTTCTTGCTAGAGAGCTATGCGGCTGGCCAATCGTGGGTGGATCTTGGCAGCATGGCGGGTGAAGATGGTGAAGATGCGCTGTATGGCTTCTTTTATAAAGTAGATTTAAAGTCTATCGTTTGGTATGTGCCAGAGACATTTGAAGACGCAGGGTACGAAATTCCAGAAACCATGGAAGAGCTCAAGGCACTCACTGAGCAGATAGTGGCTGATGGCGATACGCCTTGGTGCATTGGTTTGGGTTCTGGTGGCGCAACCGGTTGGCCTGCTACCGATTGGGTAGAGGATTTAATGCTACGCACCCAATCTCCTGAAGTTTATGATGCGTGGGTGTCTAACGAGATGTCGTTTGACGATCCGAAGGTAGTGGCTGCTATTGAAGAATTTGGCTACTTTGCAGGCAACGACGACTTTGTTGCTGGTGGTGCAGGTGCTGTAGCCACAACCGATTTCCGTGATAGCCCAAAAGGTTTGTTTGATTCACCGCCTCAGTGCTACATGCATCGTCAAGCTTCATTCGCTCCTGCGTTTTTTCCTGAAGGCACAGAGGTGGGTGCTGACGCTGACTTTTTCTACTTCCCAGCGTACGCTGATAAGGACTTAGGCAAGCCAGTTCTGGGTGCGGGCACCTTGTTCACCATTACCAACGACAGTGAAGCGTCACAGGTGTTCATGGAGTGGCTGCAAACGCCTATCGCTCATGAGTTGTACATGGCACAGTCCAGTTTCCTAACGCCTCACAAAGGTGTTAACACGGAACTGTTTGGTGACAAAGCTACAGCACAAATGAATGACATTTTGCTTAATGCAACCACATTCCGGTTTGATGCGTCAGATTTGATGCCGGGTGGCGTTGGCGCGGGCTCATTCTGGACTGGCATGGTTGATTATGCCGGTGGTGCGGATGCTACGGACGTGGCTACTGAAATCCAGAGAAGTTGGGATGCCTTGAAGTAGGGGTATGAGTTAATGCTCTATTGAGCTTCTTGTAACACCCAGCACAAGGGCGTTGCTCGAAGCTTACTGATAGAGTACGAGGCAGGCTGGCATAATGCGAGCCTGCCTTTTTTTTGCCTAGAAAAATTTCATGAGTGAAGCTGCAACAAGTTTTGGTGCCCTTCTGCATTTGCTGCGCTATGCGCGTGGCTATCGCCGGCGCATAATTCTTGCCAGTAGTTGTTCTGCACTGAACACCTTGTTCGATATCATGCCGGAGATCCTTATCGGCATAGCGATTGATGTGGTAGTTAATCGGCAAGAGAGTTTCCTTGCAAGCCTCGGGTTCGACACGCCTCAGGCACAAATATATATGTTGGCGTTTCTTACCCTGTTGATTTGGGCTGGGGAATCGTTGTTTCAGTATTTGTATCTGATTCTATGGCGCAACCTTGCACAGGACCTACAAGCTGATTTACGGCTGGATGCCTACAATCAAGTGCAGCGACAGGACATGGGGTTCTTTGAATCACGAAGCTCTGGTGAGCTTACCTCCATCCTCAATGACGATGTAAATCAGCTGGAACGATTTCTCGATGGCGGTGCCAACGATTTTCTGCAAGTGTTTGTTAGTGTCACTTTAATAGGCGGTGTGTTTTTCTACATCTCCCCCAGCATTGCCCTAATGGCTATTGCCCCAATCCCTGTGGTTGTTTGGGGTGCCTTCTTTTTTATGCGCCGTGCAACGCCTTTGTATGCCGAGGTGCGTGAGAGAGTGGGGGAGTTGTCTGGGCGTTTAGCCAACAACTTGGGAGGCATGTCTACCATTAAGTCGTTTACGTCTGAATCACGCGAGAGTGCGCGATTGGCGACGGTAAGTGATCAGTATGTGCAAGCCAATCGAAAGGCTATTCGCATTAGCTCAGCGTTTGTGCCGCTCATCAGAATGGCTATTCTGGCGGGGTTTATGGCCACATTTATTCTGGGTGGATTAAAAGCCCTAGACGGTAGCTTGAATGTGGGTGCCTACGGCATGCTGGTGTTTCTGACTCAGCGCCTACTATGGCCGCTTACACGACTTGCCCAAACTGTTGATTTGTATGAGCGAGCTATGGCGAGTACTCGCCGAATACTCAAGCTTATTGAAACTGAAACGGATGTTCGTGATACGGGCAAGGTTGTTTTGCCTAATAGCGAGTCAGGCTCCGTTCGGTTTGAGTCGGTCAAGTTTCATTACCCGCAATCACAAAGCGGGGTTAACAACATAGACCTGAACATCGTAGCTGGAAGCACCGTGGCCTTGGTAGGAACAACAGGCTCGGGAAAATCAACTCTAATAAAGTTGCTATTGCGGTTTTATCCTGTGAATGCCGGGTCTATACGCATTAATGATGTAGCCATAGAACAGTTGTCGTTGAACAGTTTGCGATCCAATATTGGGCTTGTTAGCCAGGATGTCTTTTTATTCGAGGGCAGTATTCGTGACAACATTGCTTACGGCAAACCCGATGCCTCTGATGCTGAGATTTTAGAGGCAGCGCGTGCTGCTGAGGCAACAGAATTTATTGATGATTTGCCACAAGGTTTTGATACCTTGGTAGGCGAGCGTGGAGTCAAGCTTTCGGGTGGACAACGTCAGCGCTTATCGTTGGCACGTGCCATTATTAAAAACCCGCCCATCCTTATTCTTGATGAAGCCACGAGTGCTGTAGATAATGAAACAGAAGCTGCCATTCAACGTTCATTGGCAGTAATATCTAAACAACGTACCGTGCTTGTAGTGGCACACAGGCTGAGTACCATTGTGAGCGCCGATGAAATCATTGTGCTTGAACATGGCGATATGGTAGAGCGTGGTACACATCAAGAATTGTTGAAGCTTACAGACGGGCATTACGCGCGCCAGTGGGCTGTGCAAACAGGCGCTGTAAAATTAGAGCAACAAAGCCAATGAATACACAAGTGGAACATAAAAACCCTATATTGGTTATTGGCGCAGGCTCTTGGGGCACAGCCTTGGCCATTCAATTAGCTCGTGCGGGCAACCCCGTGAAGTTATGGGGCCGTGATGAAGCGCAGATGCAACAGATGGCTTCCCAGCGCTGTAACGAGCGATACCTTCCCGGCTCAGTATTTCCAGACAATTTGTCGGTGTGTGGTACGTGGAGTGAGGCCATGCAAATGTATGCGGAAGTTGATAGCGGGCTGGATGCTGGTGCCGCTATCAATGCCAATGCAGAGTCCGCTACAAACCCTAACTTGAGAATACTGGTCTCGGTGCCTAGCCATGCATTCAGATCAGTGCTTAACGACATACAGCAAAGCATGGGGAGCCGTGTTCAGGGCCTTGAACTGGCGTGGGCGACCAAGGGCTTTGAGTTAGACACAGGCTTGTTACCACATCAGGTAGCTATGCAAGTTATTCCGGACTGCAAAAAGATTGCCGTGTTGTCGGGGCCAACCTTTGCTTTAGAAGTAGGAGCTGGGCTACCCACAGCGATTACTGTGGCGGCTTCTAATGAGCAATGGGCCATTGATATGGCCAATGCCTTGCGTACCAAGAATTTCATAGCCTATACATCACCCGACATGGTGGGTGTGGAGATAGGCGGTGCTGTAAAAAATGCTTTGGCTATTGGTGCAGGTTTGTCTGACGGCTTAGGTTTTGGTGCCAATGCGCGTATTGCGTTAATTAACCGTGGCTTGCGTGAGTTATCGCGTTTAGGTTTAGCACTGGGTGCGCAACAAGAGACCTTCGTTGGATTAGCTGGTATGGGCGATTTGGTATTAACGTGCACCGACAATCAATCACGTAACCGACGCATGGGGCTTGCCTTGGCATCGGGTAAATCAATTGATGAGGCCGCTGCAGAAATTGGCCAAGTGGTGGAGGGCGTAGGCGCTGCACGTGCAGTGTACGAGCAAGCGCAAAAGCTACAAGTACACATGCCCATCATTGACCAGATATACCGCGTAGTGGTTGAAGGGGTAAGCCCTCACGAGGCGGTAGAGGCACTACTGGATCGTGAGATGAGTGCTAGTGCTGAGCACTAGTCGCTATTGGCTGTAATTTGC
>JALZWO010000064.1 GCA_023300375.1 Granulosicoccus sp.
CGCAGTGCTGCAAATCGGCTTGCGTCGTTGCGATGACTCGCACATCGAGTTTTGTTTTTGAGCGCAAAGCTGTCGGGTCAATAACGCCATGCTCAAGAACGCTCATTAATTTCGCTTGAAAAGTGAGCGGTAATAGATCTACATCAGAAACAAGCAGGCTGCCTTTATGAGCCTGCGCAAGCAATCCTTCATCACCAAACAAATTAAGATCTTGTGCAACGCTATCAATACTTGAACATCGTAACGATACCAATTGCCCTGATCTACGGCTCATCTCGTGCACCGTTCTAGCCAGCAAATTTTTGCCAGATCCAATTTCCCCTTGAATTAAAATACATGACTTAGATGCTGACAAGCGCTGAGCTTCATCAATCATCGACTTAGCTGCTGCACTTTTGCCAACAAACTCGCCAGAACTTTGCATTTGTAGAAGCTGCATACGTAAAAGCGAATTCTCACGCAGGATGTATCCACGGGTAAGCGTGCGATGAATGGACAACAGAATTTGTTCGACTCTAAAGGGTTTATTGATGAAATCATCGGCACCCAACCTCAATGCGGCAACAGCCATATCCAGATCAGCAAAGCCTGTCATGTATATGACATGCGTACGAACACCACGTTTACGTAAGCTTGCCATCCATTCAAGTCCTGATAACCCAGGAAGTCTTATGTCTACCAAGAGAACATCAAAGTGATAGCGCAAACGCAATGCCTCTGCTTCCTCAGCGTTGCTCGCTACTTCCAGAAGTGCGCACTTAGGTTCAAGCGAGCGTTTCAGAAAATTGCGTATACCAGGTTCGTCATCCACGACAAGCAATGCCGCTGAGCGCAGCAAACTGGCCGATTTAATTTCATCATTTTCTATTTGCACAATATTTCGCACTGACAGTGGGCTCGCAGTAGCTCATCAACCACGGCCTTAAAGTGTAAGCCACGCTAGCTCAACATGTACCTTGTATTCGTTTCACTACCTCACTTTTTCTTCGATGTGCCTGACACTAATTTGCCATTTTTCCCTATCAAGCTTTTGTCTTTGAAGTCACAAATATCGCTTATCGGACAAATAGGACATTTGGGAGTTCGCGCAAGGCAGATATAACGACCATGCAAGATAAGCCAGTGATGGGCGTCGAGTAAGTAATCCTTTGGTACAAATTTCAACAATCCTTTTTCAACGCCTAAAACCGTCTTCGCTGGAGCAAGACCAGTACGATTAGACACGCGAAATATGTGCGTATCAACAGCCATGGCCACCTGACGAAAAGCTGTATTGAGGACAACATTGGCTGTTTTTCTGCCAACACCAGGCAAGCGTTCGAGTGCATCACGCTGATCAGGGACTTGGCCATCATGTACATCACACAATATTTGACAGGTTGCGATGACATTCTTGGCTTTGGTATTGAATAAGCCTATGGTACGAATGTGTTTGATTAAACCATCTAACTGGAGGTCAAGCATCTGTCTCGGGTTATTAGCTACTTTGAACAGTTCTTTGGTAGCTTTGTTAACACTTACATCGGTTGCTTGTGCTGAAAGAATGACAGCGATTAACAGTTCGAAAGGAGATGAGTACGCTAATTCTGTTTTTGGCTCCGGGTTGCTGGTATGAAACCTACGGAAAATTTCCAATCGTTTTGTATTGTTCATTCATCAAATATAGTCCAAATTTAAGAGGTTCTCGTTCTCAGCCGGTCAACCGAGCTTACCCTTCACTGAGGCAAATAGAGGCTGCAGCTTAAAGTCAATAAATCGATTACGTTTTGAGATTATCGCCAGTAAGTGTACTGACGATTTAGGTAGCCATAATTTGATTTAATAGCCTAGATAAAAGCAAAAAATCTAATGTGAGTTAATCACGTATAATTAAGAAGGACCCAATAATTTTAGTAAGTAAATCACGTACAAGTTTCATCAATTGATGCATGCAGAACTCAACGACCTTAGTAAGTAACCCACGAACACAGGTTACTTTTTACTTGAGCGTTTGACTTACAGAATGTAAAAATGTGCTAAATTTGCGTCGTGGTTTTTTGATTCTTTACCGGTAGGTTGATAACCGGTTCACTACAAAAAGCATCAACTCTATCGACATTGGATGTCGTTACAAATATCTGGATACCAGGTACATGCAAGTAGGCAAGACAGACAAAGCGCTCGACGCTAACATAGCATCACTTGCGGAACAGGCTCTAGCGGCCATATTGTCCACAGAAAAATTTGAATGTTCGCCCCAAATGTCTGCGTTTTTACGATACGTGGTCAACGAGACGATCAGCGGTAATCAAAGCCGAATCAAGGCTTTTTCTGTAGCGGTTGATGCACTCGGCAAACCCAATAGTTTCGACCCTCAGAACGACCCAGTTGTGCGCGTGCTCGCCGGCAGATTGCGAACAGCCCTCGATAAATACGCAGAGGAACATCCTAATGTGCCTTTAGCTATTTCGATGAAGAAAGGCTCATACATACCTATATTTAGTGGTCCCTCTATTGATAGCGATGCTCCTTATACCGCTGACACCGAGCTAAATCTGCAGCAACAAGCCAAGGTTGGTGAAGTCATTGTCGGTTCTGAAAATCTAGTCAGCACTCCCCACGTTGACCAAGGCGCACCGGCCACCGCAAATTCGATGAATGGCTCCCTAGCAAACAGTGGGTTTCACAATTCGCCCCCGCAAGGTACAGCGCAGAGTGAAACGCAATACCCATCAAATGAGCCATGGAGCCTCGGTACTTTATTGCATAGCTTTCGCACTTACAGATCTCGATGGACGATTGCAGCTGCAGTGTTATTTGCAGGATTTGGATTACTTCAAACCAGCGAACTCAGGAAATCTACAGAGCCACAACTAAAGGCTGCATTAGCAACAGCAGATGTGAAGCCAAGGTATAGATTTTTAGCGAAGCCGTCCGCGCCCTGCATTTACATTAGCGCCGTCAGCAGTGGTGATACCGTGGACGACAGCTTAAACACTATTGTGAGTGGCGCCCTAGCTCACAATGACAAAATTGTTGTGCACCGTATCCTGAGAGGCCGTCAGAGCGAGCATTTTTGGCTAGAAGATTACATCCTGTCCTTCGAATCGTTAGATTTAGAAGGAGAGTCGCGGGTGAACATTCAATTAATTGCGGCAGCAACCGGTCGTGTTTTGTACAACAAACCCGTTAGCCTAACAGCACACACAACCGAGCAACTAAGTAGTGCGTCACTTGCAACAATTATTGAGGCTGCTGAATCAGTTGTTGCAGCTAATGGACCGCTATTTCAACACTTCAATGACAATTCAAGCCAAGGTAGTCGATAACACCTACCAAGTTTAGTAACCTAAGCTTAAACGGTCGTCGGTGTGCCTTAGTCGATCGGATTACTATTTGCGAACCAATTCACATACTGCGTACGGCCAAATATCAATACATCGAATTATTGGCAAGGTCGGGATGAATTTCGTCAGCAACCTCATCAGGATCCACACCATGAATCATTAGTACTTCCTTCACCACCTCGATGTCACTGAGAATTTGCTCTACCCTTCCAGGGTGATCATACTCATTCACATCATTCGCATTCGGCATGTAACAAAATGCAGTTTTGAGTGCTTGCAAGGCTTGTTCGTCGATGTTGCTCACTATGGCACGAGACTCCTTATAACGGTGGGTTCAATCGGTGAACATAACTATACTTTATTACTCTCGTGTTGCTCTATACAGACCACTACTGAGCGTACCTAAAAGCACAGAAACCACCCCCTAATAGCTTCGTAACTGCCCAACCAGTACGCCTTGAAAGCTGACTCGACTGATTGCGTATCTCATTGTACTCATTGCGCTGTTCTCCGGAATGAGCTCTACCATGCCACCCTGAACGCTACCGAGTCTTTTAAGAGTGGCCTCTTGTTGGTCTATGAGCGCGACAACAATATCTCCGTTACGCGCCGTGTCTTGCTTCCTTAAAATAACTGTATCCCCATCCAGAATACCGACATCCATCATGGAGTCTCCCGACACACGCAACGCGTAGCGATCTGGACCTATGAAAAATGCAGCCAAATCCAGGTAATTAGCATCCTCAATTGCCTCGATGGGCTGCCCAGCTGCAATTCGACCTAACAAAGGAATACGTAGGTTTGCCCATTGATCACTTGAATCCGTGTCATTGGCAGAACCAGCATCAGCTTGTGTCTGCGCACCGTTATTTTTAAGAACGGCAGATAGTACCGCTGGCAGTTCTACCGGCCCACTGACATTCGATGATGGGTTGATGTGGGCAATATTGCTGTGTTTTTCGCCGAGACGAAGAACACGGCCATTTTTCTTGGTTAGCGCAGTTTCTGGTAATGGACCTGTTGTGGGCGCACGCACCTCTGTGTACAAGGTTTGGACGTTGGAGGGCTGATCTGGCATGCTCAAACCCACTATCCGAAGCCCACGCCAGCCGTTACCATGGCGCTCTAACCTACCTTTAGCAATGAGGGACTGAACATAGCGATGAACAGTGCCTTTGGACTTAAGCCGCAAATTCGCAGCCAATTCGGCAATAGTAGGGGCAACGCCCTCAGCTCGGATATGACGCTCAATGGCTGCGAGCACACGAGCTTCCAAGTGCGTTAGGTTTTGCAAAGATTCCACAAACGTTCTCCTTTTGTTCTCTAATAATAGAGAACGTTT
>JALZWO010000065.1 GCA_023300375.1 Granulosicoccus sp.
TGGTCAATGCCGCCGTCAATGTGGTTTTACCGTGATCTACGTGGCCAATGGTGCCGACGTTGACATGGGGCTTATTACGTTCGAATTTTTCCTTGGACACTTAAGTTTTGGCCTCGTTTTCAGTAAATTCCAGATAAATAGCTTTTGGCTATTCACTTCTGCTTTTAATTTTGTTTGCGGATGATACAGGGTTTATTGATTGTGGTAAGCATTATTGACAATCAACGGTGCAGAACAGCGTCAACAATTGCCTGTGGCGGGATCTGGTAGTCATCGAATTCCATCGAATAGACAGCTCTGCCTTGAGTTGCCGAACGCAAATCGGTGGAATAACCGAACATTTGAGCCAATGGCACTTGTGCTTTGACAACCTTACCACCTGGTTGCTCTTCCATACCCACTACGATGCCACGTCGGCGGTTTAGATCGCCCATGACATCGCCCATGTAGTCCTCTGGCGTGACGACCTCCACGTTCATTATTGGCTCTAGCAATGCTGGACCAGCATCCATAGCACCATTGCGAAAACCCATAGACCCAGCAATTTTAAACGCCATTTCGTTGGAATCGACGTCGTGATATGAACCGTCGAATAATGTTACCCGCAGATCAACCATTGGATAACCACCCAGCACACCGTTGGCTAATGCGTCTTTTACGCCCTGCTCAACCGCTGGAATAAACTCTTTGGGGATGGTGTCACCGACAATTTCGCTAACGAACTCGTAACCGCTTCCACGTTCTAGCGGTTCAAGACGAAACTTTACGTGTCCATACTGGCCTGTACCACCCGTCTGGCGAATGAATTTGCCTTCGGCTTCTATCGTTTTGGTAATGGTCTCGCGGTAAGACACTTGGGGCTTGCCCACGTTAGCAATGACATTAAACTCACGCTTCATGCGGTCAACGATGATATCGAGGTGCAACTCACCCATTCCACTAATGATTATCTGACCTGAATCTTCATCCGTTCGCACCCTGAATGATGGGTCTTCTTTGGCAAGCTTTTGTAACGCTGTGGCCATTTTTTCCTGATCTGCTAGGGTCTTTGGCTCAACAGCCACAGAAATTACTGGCTCAGGGAATTCCATACGCTCCAAAGCGATTGAATTTCGTTGCTCACACAGGGTGTCGCCAGTACCGACCTCTTTGAGACCCACAGCAGCAGCTATATCGCCTGCTCGAACCTCTTTGATTTCTTCTCGATTGTTGGCGTGCATTTGCAACAAACGACCAATACGTTCTTTTTTGCCACGAAGCGGGTTATAAACCATATCGCCAGTTTTGACGACACCCGAGTAAACACGCAAAAAGGCCAGAGAGCCCACATGAGTGTCATTGGCAATTTTAAACACTAACGCTGCAAACGGCGTATCGTCGTTTGCTGGTCGTGTGTCAGTGGAGTCATTCTCCAGAATTCCTTCGACTGGTGGAACGTCGTCGGGCGCAGGCATGTAGTCCACGATGGCATCGAGCAAAGACTGTACGCCTTTATTTTTGAATGCAGACCCGCACAACACCGGAACAGCTTTGTTGGCTAATGTTTGCAGGCGTAACCCTTTTTGAATTTGCGCGGCGGATAAATCACCCGTTTCAAGGTACTGATCCATCAGTGCGTCATCGCCATCAGCGGCCGCCTCCAGCATCAATTCACGTGCGCTTGTGGCCTCCTCCATTAATGCTGCGGGTATATCACTGGCCTTGAACGTTAGACCCTGATCTTCGTTACTCCAAACAATCGCCTGCATGGATATCAGGTCAACAACGCCCTCGAATGAATCTTCAGAGCCAATGGGAATTTGGATGGCAACTGGGTTAGCGCCTAAACGGTCGCGTATCTGAGCTACCACTCGATGGAAATCAGCACCTATTCGATCCATCTTATTGACGAATGCAAGCCTAGGCACGGAGTATTTGTTGGCTTGTCGCCAAACAGTCTCAGATTGGGGCTCTACACCGCCAACAGAATCAAACACGGCAACCGCGCCGTCGAGAACTCTCAAAGAGCGTTCCACTTCGATTGTGAAGTCAACGTGGCCTGGGGTGTCGATGATGTTGACGCGATGTTCTTTGCGACTACCGTCCATTCCTTTCCAGAAACAGGTTGTCGCAGCAGAGGTAATGGTTATACCGCGCTCTTGCTCTTGCGCCATCCAGTCCATGGTGGCCGATCCGTGATGGACCTCACCGATCTTGTGCGACACGCCTGTATAGAACAGGATGCGCTCAGTGGTGGTGGTTTTGCCGGCATCAATGTGAGCCATGATGCCGACATTCCGATACAGCGATATGGGTGTTACTCGTGCCACGTTCTGACCTTATGTAAAAGAGTGACTACACCCAGACTGTCGAAGCCTACCAGCGGTAGTGCGAAAATGCTTTGTTAGCTTCGGCCATACGATGAACGTCATCTCGCTTCTTTACAGCTGTTCCGCGCTTTTCAGCAGCGTCACTAAGCTCACCTGCGAGCTTGAGCACCATTGACTTCTCACCGCGTTTACGCGCAGCATCAATAATCCAACGCATAGCAAGAGCGCTACGACGAACTGGACGAACTTCAACAGGGACCTGATAAGTGGCGCCACCAACTCGGCGAGACTTGACCTCAACAGCCGGGCTCACATTTTCCAACGCTTGCTCGAGGACTTCAACAGGCTCTGTAACGCCCTTCTCTTTAATGATATCGAGAGCGCCATAAATGACTCGCTCGGCTACCGCTTTCTTACCATCCAACATTAAAATGTTGATGAATTTTGCCAGGCGCACACTACCGTACTTAGGATCTGGGAGAATATCGCGCTTTGGTGCTTGGACTCGTCTTGACATACTGGATTAACCCTTAGGACGCTTTGCGCCGTACTTGGACCGACCTTGACGGCGTGAATCAACGCCCTGAGTATCAAGGCTTCCTCTTACTGTGTGGTAACGCACGCCTGGCAGATCTTTCACACGACCACCACGAATGAGAACAACCGAGTGCTCTTGCAGGTTGTGCCCCTCACCGCCGATATATGAAGTGACTTCATAACCATTGGTTAAGCGAACACGAGCGACCTTACGCATCGCCGAGTTTGGCTTTTTGGGAGTTGTTGTGTAAACGCGAGTACACACGCCACGCTTCTGCGGACATGCTTGCAGAGCTGGTACGTTTGATTTTTCCGCTTTTCGCTTACGCGGCTTGCGGACGAGTTGGTTGATCGTCGCCATACAATGCTGTCTTTAATCCGGCATGACGCTTGCGCGTCAGAAACGGTGAGCTGAAAAACTCTGCTTACCCATTGCTCAGTGTCTATAACTAGACACTAACAACAAGTGCTGCAGAGGCCTGTCCGCACATCCATCATATTGCCCATGTTGCCAAGAGACAAAGCTCGTGGCGCGAAGGACAGAATTGGCTGCTGGTGAACGAACATGAATATTTAACCGATACAGGCCTTATAAAGCCTGCTACCGAGCTCCGGAATTGTAATGGCAAGCAATCGTCAGTGTCAACCATCACGGAAGATTAATAGACCATTACACTTGTTCCAGAGCAAGATGACCACGTAAGTGGCTTAAATGTTCGCCCCTTGGACAGTCACCAGCCAAGGCTCTAACCGTGAAATCGAGAATTTAATTAACGATACGCCTTTGCAATAGCCATATTGATTGCAAGGTGACAAAGACGCTGAGGCTCACAACCCAAAGCACTCTGCAGGCGTTAAGTACATCATCAAGTACCCAGCCTTGCAAACATACAGCGCCATGAATACACACGACGACCGCTCACCAAGGTACACAACGCCTCTGGCGGGGGCAATGTGGAGTGCAAGACTAAATTTACCACTACGTCTGAGCCTTATACCGACTTCTTAAGCTCGTTGCCGAGCTCAACTGCTGGGTCATTAGACGCATCATTTGTGTAGCGCCCGTGAATTTCCTCCCGGAGTATCGCGATATCCTTTGGCGCATCCAGTCCGAGACGCACTCGATTACCCTCAATCCCAAGCACTTGTAAAATGATGTTATCACCGATGAGTATTTTCTCATCTTCCCGTCTTGTCAATATCAACATTAGCTTCTTATCTCGAAGTTAACTGGCTTATTCAACACCAGTACAACAACTGTGACGGCTGACCGAGCCAAGCACTGAACGGGTTATCTGCATTCTTAAGGTTAAATAGTGCTCCATCCCCTCACATGAAGTTCGACAACTATTTATCTATTGTTTTAAAACACCCCATAACTGCGAATGACATTGTGCTGTCAATCCAGAGCAAGATGTCAAAAAAACCCGAGGCGGAACTTTGACACTGTCAAAGTGAGAACTCTTTCAAACCTTGGCCAGCTCATTACAGGGTAACTAGAAAGCCATGAAATCCAGTGAAAGCGTAACTTTTATGTTAACAATTGTTAATAACGTGGCAACTAACCGTAACATGGTTACCCCCCTGAAACAGCCATATAACAGGGTTTCATGGCATTCCTGACAGTCCACATACGTACATTACGTAATATAACGTGAAAAACCAGTCTCAATCTTGCTGCTTACAGGTCACCCGTTCCAACAGCGGGCTTTTTTCAACACGACCGAGAACACGATTATGACAGAAGCAACCCAAAACACTGTAGAGCATACAGAAGTCACATCTGCTCTTCACCGCATTTTGACAACTGATAAGTTTGCCGCCTCTCCACAAATGTCAGCATTCCTCAAATATGTAGTTGAACAAACACTATTGGGAAACACACGTCGTATTAAGGCGTTTACTGTAGGTATTGAGGCTCTAGGCAAACCGTCCACCTTCGACCCACAAACTGATCCCTCAGTACGTGTGCTCGCCAAACGATTGAGGACCTCTCTGGATGCTTATTATGCGCAGAATCCGCTGACAGAAATATTCATCGAAATGAAACCCGGTTCGTACATCCCGAAGTTCCTCCGTCGCAGCGAAGCGCAAGAGTCAGTGGTGGTCGAGCATCATTACGCCGCACAACCAGCTCATGCCATGGCGGGAACCGAAGGTGGACCACACCTGAATATTCAGCAAAAAGCGCCTACTCCTGAAGCTGACCAAAATAGTGTGAATAAATTCTGGCAGAACTACCGAACCGCTTCAAAAGTTGCCTAAACCTCGGTTAGGGCAAGCTTGAGTTAAAGTCGGTGCCTCTGTTGGACATCCGACGGTTAATTGGACCTTCGGGTGTGAAACTCAAGCCTTAATTATACAGACTGCAGTTCGCAACAACGCGGTGATAATTAAGGCTTGAGGGACCTATTCCGAACACCCAGCATTTGCGCCGAAGGCTGCTAATGCCTGGCTGGGTGGATCCCCAAATATAGGATCTGTGCACTTCTTTACCCACTGAAACCGATGACTTCGTAGACGTGTGCTTGAAGTGCCGGAACTAATGCAAATAAGTAGAGTGTTCAGCATCAAATCGAAAACTGCCTGCTATCGGCGACGAGATGCCAGCGCAAGCAGCTATTTTCCAGCACTAGCGGTATGGGCAGAACACCATAACCCCGCAATTCAAGCGGCAGTTTTAGGAACCTTGCCTGCACGCGTACGCGTCGGCTGACAAGGGATTTTGCAACTCGCTCATTTCAACTGCTCAGATATGCAGCAAAGACAAGCGACACTCAACTCCATATACCGCGTAAGCGTAATGCGTAGCTGGCAAACGCGTCCTATGCACTGCCAATGCGGCGCTGTTCACGTTTAACTGTGACAGCACCTCGAGAGCTATATAAAGAGAGGTCATTCATTTTCAGAACTGACCTCAATAGATCAAGACTCTTATTAGCGTGCTTTAATTCGAGCATGACAAGTCTGTGGTTGCTCTTGTTACCTGACTGACATCGCATCATCCTGGCTTTTAGCGTCGCAACCTCTTTAACTGCTCCATCACTAACAAAGAGCTTTTTTAGCCGCTCGTCGTGCCCTTGCAACTGAACCACGATAGATTGCTTGGCATCCGCAATAGCCTGCATGCCTGACGACTTCCCTGTTGATAGCAAATACTCTTCGCTCGCCAATAGACGCTCAAATTCAGAAACTAACTCGCTAACATAAGCCAACAACTCTTGCGTGGATGACGATGACGGAGAGGCGGTAGCAATATTTGGAGATTGGGTCATATTCAGTTCTCGAGGGTAATTATCGGCAGAATTCAGCCAATTTTTTTGTAAAATTTGCAGCTATGGGCGACGTCATCGTCCACGTCTTAAACGCATGTTGTGTGCTAGTGAAGTATTTCAACAATCCCGGGAGCAACAGCCAGCACATCCACAATCTTGCCTGATGCCGTGTTGCGCACCTGAGTCTGTTGTTGCGCTCCGGCATCGCTAAGAGCGACACCACGAGTTTGCAATTGCAAGCCTCTGGAACGGTGCCTGATGACTACGGCTTCACCTCTGATAATAAGCTTCGGCATCTTTAGCATCCGCTCACTGATTACCTTGCCTGAACTCACTCTCTGCGTGAATTCAAATCCTATCCAAGGCTCAACTTCGCCCACAGGCGAATTCAAAGTCGATAGGCCAGAGTTACCTGCCCCCAAAGTGATCTTGCGAGGTACTAACAGATCACGAGTTAGTTTATCTCCACGCTGAACTCCTCTTGCAAGGGTCCAAACCATGCCGTCTTTGGTTACTGTAGCTTGAACCCGCATCCGCCAACTCTTGGGGGAGGCACACGACACCTCCACTGTCACCCGACCAAGACGACGACTCCCTGACGACCACGAGGTATCGAGCGGCGTTAAGCAATGTGCCAGACGCAATCGACGATCGAGCGCTTTTACCTGAACACTGACAACTTGGTCAGGCAGTTGCTCGCGTTGAATAAATTCATCTACAGCCGAAGCAATCACATCCAGTGATTGAATACCAGGCTTAGGCTGAACGTTGGAAGAGGTGTTGCTTTGTGCATGCGCATAGTGCGCCCCAAGAAGCAGTGAAAAAAGTAATGCAACATGTCTAATCATAAGCTTACTCTGCGCAAACATCGAACCATCATCAGCGTTACAACAAAGTGAAGTGACAGCTAACGGTAACAAGAGCGCGAAGCACTTCACCTTTATTCAAAAAGGACGACACAGTACGCATTAGTTAAACAAGGATTACCCATGCGCAAATTGTCGCCTTCTACACTTTTACTTATCTGCGGATGCCTGCTGGCTAGTGGTTGTGATAGTAAAACAAACATTAATGACGCCGCCGCAGTTGCAGAGCCCATTATTGATACAAGCCTTGATCCTGAATCCACTGAAGGCAATTTAGCTAACGCTGACTCAGAGTCTATGACTGATACGCCTCAGGTCATAGTCAATCCAGCAGCAAACATGATCGATCCAGCAACCACCATCACTACACCGGTAACAACAACGCAGGATCCAGAAACCACCATCACCACACCGGTAACAACAACGCAAGATCCAGCAACCACCATCACCACACCGGTAACAACAACGCAGGATCCAGCAACCACCATCACCACACCGGTAACAACAACGCAGGATCCAGCAACCACCATCACCACAACGGTAACAACAACTACACAGGATCCAGAAACCACGATTACTACGCCGGTAACAACGACCACTGATGACAGTACAAATGTCACGCCAGTGTCTAGTGATCCGTTAACACCCACTACAAGCGATTCATTAACACCAGGCACCACACCGACACCAGTCGTAGCTGATACCCCTTCAACTGTTGTAGCCGTGATACCGGAAACAACAACTGGAGTTGCAGGAATGACAGTGGACTGCGAACAATCTTTGCCATGTCAATGGGTCAGCGCGGACAGTGGGTTTTCAGCGACGGTTACCAACGTTGACAACAATGGTCGATTGAACCGCCTGCGTGTTGACTACTCGATAGTCACAGCACATGACACGGAGATTACTGTCATAGGGGCAAATGCAGCCGCCGAAACGAACGGGACTAGCTTGGGTGTTACAGCTATAAGTCTTGGTAATGGAGTGGGCGGTGTTGCTCAAGGCTTACTGGCTGGAACGACACTACCCAGTAGTGTTGAATTCAGTAATACCAGTACCGCCAGCTCGATCGATACCTGGTCTATCGCACTATCCGATTCGGGCTTAGCAAGAACACCGACCTTTACCAACCTACCAGTGGGACCACTGACAAATCAGATTGCAGATTGTGAAAACACCCTGCCCTGCGTATGGGTACCACCTAATGCTGAAGTCACCATAACCTTGCTTGCTGTTAGTGGTACTGGCAGCAGCAATTTACTCACCACAAACTTCAGTGTGGTTACAACACGCACCTCAACTGTAGCCATTGATAGCGGTGCAACCGCGATTGGCGTAGACGGTGCAAGTTATCGAGGACGCACACACACAGTTGCTCAGCAAACCGGTGCAGAAAAACTCACCGTCGATACGATTGCAGGTGCACAAGTGGTAGCAACGGTTTTGTTCTTTCGAACACAGAGTATATCGACAGCGTTACAAAACCTGTCACTCATAGCCTACGAAGATAATCCTGTACCTCGATGGAATCCAATGTTCACTAATGTTCCCGTGCAGTGAACTTAAAAACAGAACACCTACACCACTTCCACCACATACATTGCTGAATGCATTTCTGATGAAGAGCACACGTGTTATATGAATGGTCAACGCTAAAGTGCAGCTAACAGTAACGACGTCACAAATACTAAGCAAACCTGAACCACCGCCGAAATCTCACATATCGGCTAAAGAAAAAGGACTCCACGCCAGATGATCGATAAATTTCTAGATGGACCCGCTACGTCTTTGCATCTCAGAGCTCGTCGTACAAAAATACTCGCGAGCAACATCGCAAACGCTGACACGCCTAACTACAAAGCCCGTGACATTGCCTTTGCAGAAGTACTAAAAGATACAAAAATGCATATGGGCGCTGGCAACTCAAAAAGCCGCCTAGGCCTTACAGGTGGTTCCTTGAACACAACAAACAGCCGCCACATTTCAACCGGCGCGAGCAATACCAATGCACCCGTTCTGTACAGACAGCCTGAACAGGCATCGTTAGATGGCAACACAGTAGACAAGGATATTGAACAAGCGCGATTCGCAGAGAACACAGTTCGGTATCAGGCAACTCTGCAACTCATCAACAGCCGTGTTGGTGGTCTGATTAAAGCACTGAGGAGTGAATAAACATGTCGTTTAGTATTTTTGATATTGCAGGCAGCGCCATGCGCGCACAAAATCTACGCTTGAATGCAACAGCCAGTAACTTGGCCAATGCAAACTCGGTAGCTAGCACAGAAGAAGAAGCTTACCGCGCAAGGCATCCAGTTTTTGCGGCAATGCTACAGGACGAAATAGGCGGTGTTGAAACACGAGGAGTAGTTGAATCTGCTCGCGAGGTTAATTCACGCTACGAGCCGGGTAACCCTATGGCCAATGAAGAAGGCTATGTGTTTGGTTCGAATGTAGATAGCGTAGAGGAGATGGCCAATATGATGTCGGCTTCGCGCAGCTATCAAAGTAATGTCGAATTACTAGGCACAGTGAGACAACTGATGCTACAGACCCTGAAAATGGGTGAGTAGTAAGTAGCGCTAATTTTAAGACACAACGAACACGGATAACAAACAGCATGACAACGATTACACCAGCGGTGCTTGAGCAAAACATGCTCAGTGCAGAGTCGACACAAAAACAGGCAAAAGAGCTTGGTCAAAACGACTTCATGGAACTGATGATGGCTCAATTAAAAAACCAGGATCCAATGAAACCAATGGATAACGGTGAGTTTCTTGGTCAGATGGCACAGTTCAGTACAGTGTCAGGCATTGAAGAGATGCAAGTTTCCATGGGAGCTCTCGCAGAAACCTACGCTAGTGGGCAAACCTTGCAATCTGCCCAACTTGTTGGTCAAGAAGTATTGGTTCAAAATAGCAATTTTGAACTCAATGAAGGCGAGCCTGTAGCAGGATCATTTGAGCTTGAAGCTGCATCTGGCGATGTCAAACTAGACATTGCAGATTCTGCTGGAAATGTCGTCCAACAAGTGAATCTCGGTGCATTCACCAGTGGAAGGCACATATTTAATTGGGATGGCCTTAGCAGTGAAGGCAAAGCCCTGCCCCCAGGAAAATACTCAGCTAATGTGACGTTTCGCCAAGGCGATGGCTATGAGTCAGCAACAGTGATGACCACCCGCGTTGTTGATTCAGTTGAATTTAGTGCAACCGGCGAAACCAGTCTCAACACACGGCAAGGCGACACATTAACAATGGCGGACATACGTCAAATTCGAAGCGCGGCGTCGATTCCCACTACACAACAATAATTGGAGAAAAACAGATGACATTTCAAATAGCATTATCTGGTCTAAATGCTGCCGGCTCTGAACTTGAGTCTATCTCTCACAACATTGCCAACAACACCACCAATGGATTTAAGCGTTCTCGAGTTGAATTTTCAGATATTTTTGCATCAAGCAGTTTTGGCCCAAGCATCGGCCAAGGCGTGAAGGTAGACGCTGTAAGACAAGAATTCGGGCAAGGTGATACGGCGTTTACTAATCGTAACCTTGACCTATCAATTGAAGGGGCCGGTCTGTTCAAGCTTGATAACAACGGCACATCAGTGTACACCCGAGCAGGAAATTTCGGCACGGATCGCGAAGGCTTCCTCGTTGATGCGTCTGGAGCCAACTTAACAGGCTTTGGCGTGGATGAAAACGACGCCATCGTCCCTATCTCACAGAATCTGCAGATTGACTTCTCCACGCTAGAGCCAAACCAGACCACAAACATGGACATTACTGCCAATCTGGATATCAACGCTGAGGTACTTCCTCCATTTGATGTCACAGATCCTGGTACTTTCAATTTCACAACATCTACAAACGTTTTTGATTCACTAGGTTCTTCACGAATTGCCAATATCTATTATAGAAAAGATGCAGCAAACGCCTGGTCGGCCTTTAGCTATATAGGCGATACACCCGTAAGCACAGACACCGTCAATGGCGATCAAATCACCTTTAATACCGATGGTTCATTAGCTGATGTGAACGGCAACACGGATGGCATCTTTTCAACCGATGTGTTTACACCAGTAGGTGGTAACCCCATCCAGATATCTGTCAACGTCAAACAGATAACACAATTTGATAATGGTTTTGGCATCAATCTGATTTCGCAAAATGGCTTTGCGGCAGGTAATCTTGAAGACTTCGACATTGATGACAGCGGTGTAGTTTTTGGCCGTTTTTCGAATGGTCAATCTAAGCAAATGGGTCAGATTACCCTAACCAACTTCCCTAATCTTGAGGGCTTACGACAAGTGGGTTCCACGTCTTGGATAGAGACATTAAGCTCGGGTGATCCTGCTACAGGTGAGCCAGGAAGTGCAAGTCTGGGAAGCCTTACAGCAGGTGCACTTGAGGGTTCAAACGTAGATATAACTGCTGAATTGGTCAGCATGATTGGTGCTCAAAGAAGTTTTCAGGCCAACGCTCAGGTCATTAGTACCAGCGATACGTTGACGCAAACAGTTATCAACATCCGTCGTTAATAGC
>JALZWO010000066.1 GCA_023300375.1 Granulosicoccus sp.
TAGGTATAGGTATAGGTATAGGTATAGGTATAGGTATAGGTATAGGTATAGGTATAGGTATAGGTATAGGTATAGGTATAGGTATAGGTATAGGTATAGTTTGAAACTGATAATTGCTATTGCCCTAATATTTCAAACACGCGCCTATGGGATCGAATACCAGAAAACGGAAGGCGTCTAAGTACACGTTGATCTTGCTAAGCAACAAATGCGAAAAAAACGTGGTGGCATCGTTAAGTACGCACTGACATGACGGCTTCCCATTATCGTGTGGCAAACGTTGTTTTTTATCGGGCGTTTTCTGTTTTTGATCGCCATGTCATTCTTTCTTGTAAAAATGACCACATGGTCGAAACAACATTCTTTCTGGGACTGTTCAGTCGGTAGAGGCGAATACTCAGGCCGTGAAGACTGCCTGTGGGGTGTTCAGCGTTCCCAAGGCAGAGCATCGAGCTTACGAAGTCTCAGATTCGATCAGTTTTTCTGTGTCAGCTGATTTAGTAACTATAGCAACGACGCGCCCTGATGCTGACAATTGTGTTACCTGCAACGTTATTTGTGAAGAGTTTATAGGGTCGGTTGTGACGCTCTTTCTGGAAGCTGAGGATGGCACTGAACTCAAATCACAGGTACAAGAAAAAGAGCTTGAGAATATCGATTTGAAACCTCCTATTCCGTATTATATGAGCTGGCCTGCACGTAGCGCGCATGTGCTTGTTTGATGATCGAAGGTTAAATTGAAGCCATAAGGATAGTGGTTATTCACCCGGAGGGAAGTTACTGAATTTTTATTGTTCGATGTTGAGCTTTGAGTATTCCGGCCCCACAAATGCAGTAGTATTTGAAAATCATACTAGCATAGCTGTTTAACCGAGGGATAATTCCATGGGCACCACACACCACCTCGACGATAAGTACACAGCCACCAGTGGCAGTGCCTTCATGAATGGCACACAGGCGCTGGTGAGATTGCCTATGGTGCAACTTCAACGAGACAACGCGCAGGGTCTTGATACAGGGGCATTCATTACAGGTTATCGGGGCTCTCCCATTGGTGCTTACGATCAGCAATTGCAGCGTGCAGCTCAATTTCTAGGGCCCTCAGGTGTTGTATTTCAACCTGGTGTCAATGAGGAACTGGCGGCGACTGCTATCTGGGGCTCACAGCAAGTACAGCTATCCTCTGAGGCGAATAAGGATGGGGTCGTGGGCATCTGGTATGGCAAGGGGCCAGGTGTGGATCGCTGTGGCGATGTATTCAAGCATGGTAATGCGGCTGGTACCTCGGTTCATGGGGGTGTCTTGTGTATAGCAGGTGACGACCACGCCGCCAAGTCTTCAACGGTTCCACATCAATCTGACCATGCCTTTATGGCCGCTGTTATGCCGGTATTGTTTCCATCCTCGGTGCATGAGTTTATCGAATTGGGGTTACTGGGCATTGCGATGTCTCGTTATTCGGGCTGTTGGGTGGGATACAAGGTAATCTCTGACACGATTGAAACGAGTGCTGTAGTGTCTCTTGAAAGGGAGAATTTCGACATAGTCGAGCCAACCGACTTTGCATTGCCTGAGAGGGGCTTAAATCTGCGATGGCCAGATCCTCCGCTTGTACAGGATGAACGTTTACAGGAACACAAAGCGTACGCAGCTTTGGCGTTTGCACATGCCAACAAAATCGACCAGCTTGTCGTTGATTCGCCCAAGGCGCGCTTTGGCATTGTGGCAACTGGTAAGGCGTATGAAGATGCCAGGCAAGCCCTACGTGAGCTTGGAATTGATGATGCAGCGATACGTAAAATTGGGATACGTGTTTACAAGGTCCGTATGCCATGGCCACTTGAACCCAGGGGTATTCGCGAGTTCTCGGAAGGTCTTGAAGAGGTTTTGATCATTGAGGAACGGCGTGAAATCATCGAGCATCAGATCAAGCAGCAGTTGTTCAACTGGCGAGCCGATGTGCGGCCTCGGATTGTTGGCAAGTTTGATGAAAATGATCAGCCATTTTTACCGCTCTCTACCGCGTTGTCGATTTCGCGTGTTGCACGCGCTATTGCAGCGCGCCTTCTTAAAATGCCCATCGATGAATCACTCAAACGACACATTGAGGAACGACTCGCTTATCTGCAGAAGAGAGCTGATGAACGAGCGCGCCATTTAGCGCCGATTGATAGACAACCCTGGTTCTGCTCCGGCTGCCCTCACAACACCTCAACAAGGGTGCCTGAGGGGTCAAAAGCGATGGCAGGAATAGGTTGTCATTATATGACTATCTGGATGGATAGGAGCACTGAAACATTTACCCAAATGGGGGGTGAGGGTGTGCCTTGGTCATCGATCAGTCATTTCACGGATGAGAAGCATCGTTTTGTCAATCTTGGCGATGGTACTTACTTTCATTCAGGGTATCTGGCCGTACGTGCCTCGGTTGCTGCCAAGGTCAATATCACCTACAAGGTGCTGTATAACGATGCGGTAGCTATGACAGGTGGGCAGGATATTGATGGCGAGTTAACACCGGGCAAAGTGACTGAACAACTCAAAGCGGAGGGCGTCTGGCCCATTTACTTGGTGACTGATGAGCCGGAGAAAATTGACAAAGAAACTCTTGCGTCTGGCATTGTTATCAAGCACCGAGATGAGCTTGATCCTGTGATGCGCGAATTGCGGGAATTGGAAGGGTGCAACGCCATTGTCTATGTACAAACCTGCGCTGCGGAAAAGCGCCGTCGCCGCAAACGTGGGTTACTTGAGGATCCTGCCAAGCGGGTATTCATCAATACTGATGTGTGTGAAGGCTGTGGTGATTGTTCCGTACAAAGCAATTGCGTATCGGTCGAGCCTGTTGATACTGAATTTGGGCGTAAACGACGTATTAATCAGTCAAGCTGCAATAAAGACTATTCCTGTGTCAATGGATTTTGTCCGTCATTTGTCACGAT
The DNA here is from genome assembly GCA_023300375.1 of Granulosicoccus sp. Taxonomy (GTDB): domain Bacteria; phylum Pseudomonadota; class Gammaproteobacteria; order Granulosicoccales; family Granulosicoccaceae; genus Granulosicoccus. The sequence goes on from JALZWO010000066.1 coordinate 2,943, forward strand.
ATATGACGGTGAGCCCGCTAAGTCCAATAAGGCCACGCCACCCACAGAAACATCGCCTACAACACAGACGTTCGATTTGCCTGAGCCCAAAATCAAGGAGCTTGGCAATGAGGTCTGGAATATTGTAATTACTGGAGTGGGTGGGACTGGTGTACTCACAATAGGTGCCTTGCTCGGCATGGCGGCCCACATTGATGGTAAGGCCCCCATTGTTCTGGACATGGCAGGCCTTGCGCAAAAAGGTGGTGCTGTATTAAGTCAGGTACGCATTGCCGCTGAGGAGTCGATGGTTTCAAGCCCTAACATCGTAGCCGGCGGTGCTGATGTGTTAATCGCTGCAGATGCCGTTGTGGCAGCCGCAAGCAGTACAGTGATTTTGTGTGAAGCGGCGCGAACACACGCGGTAGTCAATACAACCACGGCACCAGTGGCATCGTTTATTGGCAATAGGGATTTAAATTTCCGTTACAGCGAAACTGAGGCCACAATTGGTCGTGCGGTTAAGTCTACTCAGCATTTTCAAACGTTTGGTTCTACCGCCACCCAGCTTGTTGGTGATGCAATAGCCACCAACATCATGATGCTTGGCTACACCTGGCAACTAGGCTTGGTACCGTTAAGTTTTGCAGCGCTTGATGAGGCAATGGTGCTCAATGGAGTTGCTATTGAATCGAACCGCCTTGCCTTTGCTTGGGGACGTCAGCTTGCAGCCGATTCTGCTGTGGTTAAATCTGCTCTAAAGGAATCTGACTCAGCAGTTGCTATTCCAATCGTTTGGCAAAAAGAGATGTCACTTGATGATTTGATTGAACATCGCCGTAAACATCTTGTGGCCTACCAAGGAAAATCCTGGGCTAATCGTTATGTGAACCGCATTGAAAAGCTACGCACAGCATTCGCAACACATGGCATAAGCAATAGTCATTTGCGAATTGCTGCGGTTCAGCTATCCAAGTTAATGAGTTACAAGGACGAGTATGAAGTTGCCCGTCTTTACTCGCGTCCTGAGTTCAAGCAATCGTTAGCACGGAAATTTTCTGGTGATTACTCGATAAAGTTCAATTTGGCGCCACCGATCCTGGGAGGCACAAGTCCGGATGGTCGACCATTAAAGCGGGAGTTTGGACCATGGATCTTGTCTTTGTTTTCTGTGTTAAAAAGAGGGCGAAAACTTCGCGGTACCGTGTTCGATCCGTTCGGTAGAAGCGCAGAGCGAAAATCTGAGAGGGAGTGGATCAAGCGTTACGAGCAAGACCTTGATGAGCTGGTCAAGTTATGTCAATCACCGCAGCGGGATGAGTTAAAAACCACAGACCACGCAGAAGCATTGATGGCTATTCTTCAGGTGCCTGATGGAATCAGAGGGTTTGGACCTGTTAAACATGAGGCAATGGAGAAGGCCTTGAAGGCGCGTGAAGAGGCTTGGCTGCGCATTGATGGAAAACACCCGATACCTACGAGCGACGTAGAGCAAGCGGCTTAATCACGCTTGAAAGGTAGACTTACACGAGCTTATTGCAGCGTGTTCTTGTCTTCAGCAATTTAATTGCTTATCTGGATTGGCAATACTCAGTCTCGCTTTACTAGCCGTGGCACGTTGTGCCACGACTAGTTTGCACTTATTCAGACGTACTGAATCAGCTATCTGCTAATCGTTAACACGAGCACCAGTGCTGGTTTCGAAATAGTGAGCTAGCTCAGGCTTGATGCCGAAGCTGACGGTAGAACCTGTACCACTTTCAGGTGCCTTTTCAGTTTTGGCAATGAATTCAACACCAGTGGCTGTCTTCAGGTGCAATAAAGCGTACTCACCAAGATTTTCAATCAGTTCAAGATTACCTTCAATAACCGAATTTGATGCATCAGCAAGCTCCAAATGCTCAGGGCGGAAACCCACTTGCATATCAGCTGTGACTTCTCGCCCGATTAGCGAATTTCCGTTTGCAGTGAGATCTGCGGCCGAAAAGAAGTTCATCTTAGGACTGCCGATAAACTGGGCAACAAATGCGTTTTGTGGACGGTGGTATAACTCTATGGGTGAACCGACTTGTTCGATACGTCCGTCGCGTAGAACCACGATTTTGTCTGCTAGTGTCATCGCTTCCACTTGATCATGCGTTACATAGATCATGGTGGTTTTAAGACGCTGGTGCAATCGAGCTATTTCAAGACGTGTTTGAACACGCAATGCCGCATCGAGATTGGATAGAGGCTCGTCAAATAGAAAGACTTCAGGATCACGCACAATGGCACGGCCTATTGCAACACGTTGCCGTTGTCCACCAGAGAGATTTCGAGGGCTACGCTCAAGATAGTCAGTGATTTGCAGTATTTCAGCAGCATCCTTAACACGACGATCAATTTCGGCTGGTGGAGTTTTGATTTGTTTGAGACCAAATGACATGTTTTTGTAAACAGTCATGTGCGGGTAGAGTGCGTAGGTCTGGAATACCATCGCCACGCCACGCTTCGAAGCTGCAACATCGTTTACTGTTGTATCGCCTATGGCAACCGTACCGTCAGATATCTCTTCAAGGCCCGCAATCATGCGCAGCAAGGTTGATTTACCACAACCGGAAGGTCCTACAAAAACAACGAATTCTCCGTCAACAATGTCGAGGTCAACACCGTGCATAACCTCGGTATCGCCATAACGTTTGCGAACGTCTCGTAGTGTCAGACTGGCCATTTTGACTCCATTTCAGTAATTTCTTGCCGCAGGGTTTCGGCAAATACAGGATAAGTTTCGGGCAAATCGCCCCATAGTTGTCGATTAGTGACGAAGCCGTCATTGTGCAACAACAGTTTTAATTCTTCCCAAGAGGGTTCTACATAGTTAAAACTAATCTTGCCTGCGTCCACGTGCTTGGCGAATACGTACCAGCTCGCGATGCTGCGAATGGAATACACAGGCGTTATGCCTTGTTCAAGGCAACCTTGGAGCGTGGGGCGAATGAAGATTGGGAACTTCACCATGCCATCTGCACATATTCGCGCGATGGTGTCGCCGATAGCGACATTGCCAAAACGTTTCAAAATGTCTGCAAGGTAGTCGGATTTTGAAAACGGCAATTCTAGGGTTAAAGCAGGTAGAACTTCTTGAGTTTCAAAATTAGTAAAGTGTTCCAACAAGTGCGGAGCACGTATGGCAGCATCATACGTTTCAATACCTTCCAATGCGGCAAGATAAGTGAGGGCAGTATGTCCACCATTGAGCACCCTTATCTTTGTTTCCTCGTAAGGATCAACATCGGCTGTGACTGTAACGCCACACTTGGCAAGATCAGGCATGGCGGTTGTGGCTTTAGATTGCAATACCCATTGCGTAAAGTCTTCTGCCATGATGGGCGAAGTAACAGGCTTACCTATTAAAGCTGATAGCTCATCTGACAACTCAGTTGGGCTACGCGGTGTGATGCGGTCCACCATAGAGCAAGGGAACGCCACGTTCTCTTCAACCCATAGCGCTAGATCTAATTCATTGCACGCCTTCAGGTATGACACCAGATTGCGGTTTAACATTTTTCCGTTCTGTCGAATGTTGTCACAACAAGCTATCGTTAGCGGCGCTCCTGTTTCCCTTACACGATGTGATAGGGCATTGCGCAGATAGGCATATACCGTCTCTGAAGTCTCTCCTGCTATTTCCGCCTTGATCGTTGCATCTTCAATGTTCAGGTTGCCGTCTGGTCCAGTGTAGTACCCGCTTTCAGTAACAGTGATTGTCACTAAGTGTACCAATGGAGAACACAGTAGCTTTTCACAAGTCTCTTTCGATACACTCCAGTCAACGAATTGCACATGGCTTCTTACTCTTCGCAGCTCTACCTCACCTACTGATGAATACGATTTTAGGAAATAACCGTCGTGATTCTCCGTGTCGCGACTTGCTTCAGCAAATTGAGCCGACTCTGAGGAGCGTAAATTAACCGCGGCAATACCCCAACGTAGGTCACCGGTGGTGTCCATGTAATCGTCAATATACATTGCTTGGTGTGAGCGATGAAAAGCACTGAAACCCAAATGCACTACACCCACCTGACATGAAGATCGATCATAGCTAGTAGCAGTGATGTCACTAACGCTTAACGCTTGATTGTTTTTTGTATTCATTTTGATGCTTCGCGTTTTGGCCCTAGATCCCTACGTGCTGTCTCACGATATTCTGACGGTGTCATGCCACGAACTTTGAGGAAGTGGCGATTGAAATTGGCTAAATTTTTAAAGCCGGCTTCTTGAGCGATTGATGTGATTTGCTCATCAGAGGCGTATAGCATTCCGCACGCTTGCCCGATGCGAATTCGATTAAGAAAATCGACAAAGCTATGACCCGTTACAGCGTTGAAATTTCTGCTGAACGTGATTTCCGTCATATTTGCCATCTCTGCAGCTTGAGAAACCGAGAAAGATATGAAAAAGTTTTTGCACACGTGGTCTATTACTTTTGCAATTCTAGCTTGCTTGCTTCCACCTACTGGCTGTATCAATCGGCTAACCGAGAGGGTTTTCTTTTCGGCATGTTCATTCAAACGAACAAGAAAACGTACGAAAGCCAAGATTCGTTCTGCGCCCGTGTTGTCTCGAATGGATTCCATATGGCCACGCGCAAATGTTGAATTAAAACCTTCGAAGTAAATACCTGATCGGGCGAGCTGTAGCATATTTAGCACTTGAGAGAATTCAGGAAATCCTTGAGCCAGCTTCTCAACACTTTCATGACTGAACTGGATGAGCAGATCTCTTATAGCAATGGGTTTAGGCCAGACCTTGTCCGTTATCCAGTTATGTGGAAGGTTAGGCCCTGTCATGAACAGATCACCCGCTTTAAAGTCGCCGATGTAATCGCCAATGAAGGCTTTGCCTCGGGTCTCAACAATCAGGTGCAGCTCATATTCCTCGTGAGCATGCCAACGGCATAAATCCGAGGGAAACCCGTGTTCGAGGAATCTGATTGACCGTGCATTACGGTCAACCTGTTCAATCTCTGGCTCAATAATTGACATGGAACAAAGGGGCGGCGATTTGCACTGCCGGTTTGTAAGTGAGGGTACTGAGCATGCACACAGGTGTTAGTGCGCATGCCCGTTCTAGACAAGTGAACGTAAGGATGGCACGAAAGCCAGTTATCACTTAACAGCTCCAAAAGTCAGTCCACGTACCAGCTGCTTTTGACAAAACCAGCCCAAAACAATAATAGGGCCAACCGCTGCGGTTGATACAGCTGAGAGTCTGCCGAAAAACAATCCCTCTGGAGCGCGATTACCCTCAATCAATTTGGATAAAGTGGCCGCATCGATTGTTGTTAATCGAACCGTCCAATATGCCTCGTTCCAACAAAAGATAAAGGTGAGTAGTGCGGTTGACGCCACGCCACCCCAAGCTAATGGAACAAGAATGTCCTTAATCTCTCCCCAAGTAGTAACCCCATCCATCTTGCTTGCTTCAATGATTTCCTTAGGGATCTCTTTGAAGTAAGTAAAGAGCATCCACACCACGATAGGCAGATTGATAAGACATAACACTAGGATGACTAGAAAATGTGTATCAAAGATACCAAGAAAGTTCTTCGTGAGAAATGTCATTGGGTAGAGAACTGCAGCAGCTGGAAGCATCTTGGTAGACAACATCCACATAAGAATATCTTTTGTATGTCTGCTGGGGTTAAACGCCATGGCGTATGCCGCTGGTATTCCCACTACCAACGCAAACAATGTTGCAAAGGTTGCTGTGATAACCGAATTGACCGCAAAGCGCCAATAGTCGTAGTTTTCGGTCATGTTGGTGTAGTTCTCGAGCGTTGGTGTGAACGTGAATAAGAATTCAGGTTTCACCGCTTGAGCATCCGTCTTGAAGCTGGTGAACACTAACCAGAAAATCGGGAAGAAGAAAATCAGCGCAACAACCCAAGCTAGAGTAGGCCAGGCAAAGCGTCCGAAATTAGATGGTTTATCGATAATAGACATGTGTCGAGTCCTCTCCCTTAATCCATCATGTTCTTGCCAACCATTCGAAGCAGAAAGATTGCCACGATGTTCGCAAGGATTACAGCAAAGATGCCGGTAGCACTGGCGGCGCCAATGTTGTTTGATGAGAATTCACCAATGAGGTAGGGAAGGTTTTTGTTTCCGTTACCACGACTCACTATTTCTATCTCTGCATAGAGTGACAGGTGAAAAATTGACTGAATCATCACCACTATAGCGATAGGACGTCCTAGGTGAGGTACTGTCAGATTGCGAAATCTAGACCATGCATTTGCGCCATCTAGTACGGCAGCTTCTTTCTGACTTTCATCTTCTGACTGTAATGAGGTCATAAAGATTAGAACCGCGAATGGTGTCCATTGCCAAGTCACCATCATGATGACCGCGTACGCTGAGGATTGTGTTGCTCTGAACGATATGGCATCAAACTCTGGCCACAAGGAGAAGAACCATCCGAGCACTGGTACCCCCTGAAGAGTCACTACGAGATTGTTGATTGCACCTACCGCCAAACCGTTAAGGCCTAGCACTGGGTCAAGAATCATGTTGATCCAAAGAACCGCGTTTACCGCAGGCATAACAAAGAAGGGTGATATCAGTAAGACACGAACAATGCCTCTGCCTGGAAATGATCTGTTCACTAGCATGGCGAATGCTAGTCCGAGAACTACAGTCAAAACGAGAATACTAGCAACAATGAATATGCTGTTGTTAACAGCGAACCAAAAATCCTTTGCATTAAGTACGTATTCGTAATTTCCAAATCCTCGCCAATTATCAATATTGGGTGACGTCCATTCAGGCCTTCGTAAACTGTTCAATACATACCGTATGAACGAGAAATACAGAGTCATGCTGAGGGGAACTAACATCCAAACCAGTAAGAGCAACACCGCAGGTGTTTGCAATAATTTGGGAACCGTTCGTTTAGCCATACGAAACAACCTTGTTAAATCAGTGTGGGCGCTGAACTTAAAGCGAACTAAGCAGTGTGAGGTGTCGACCATTCCATAGTCTTGTTAGCGCGTAACCATCATGCAATATCCATTGCATAGATACAACAATTTTTATGCGTACTTATAATAATTTTAATGCGTGTATATAACAATTTTTATTCAAAAAAAAGGTTCGGCAGAATACTGCCGAACCTTTCTTACTACCTGAACATATCAACACGTTCAACTACGTGCTCTATGTTGGTCTTGGTACAGATTCTAAAACTCTACTTCGTACCTAGAGTCTTAGTAGTAGCCTGCTTCACGCATGATTGAATCAGCAGCAGCTTGACCAGCAGCAAGTGCTTCGTCTACTGACTTAGCACCAGAAAGAGCAGCAGCGATTTCTTGAGCTACAGCTGAACCCACTTCTGGGAACTCAGGGATAGCAGCAAATTGAACGCCTACGTATGGCTTAAGATCTGTTGCTTCTGGAGCAGCTGAATCGATAGCGGCCATCTCAGCAGCAGCGAAAGGTGCAGCAGCTTGGAATTCAGCAGATTCGTATGTGGAAGCACGAGTACCTGTAGGAACTTTGCTCCAACCGAAGTCTTCATGTGCAGCAACAGCTTGGATGTACTCTTTAGAAGTAGCCCACTCGATGAACTGCATAGAAGCTTCTAGGTTAGGAGATCCAGCTGGAACAGCCATGGCCCATGCCCACAACCAGTTAGCGCCAACAGGGTTGCCTGCATTTGGAGACTGAGCGTAAGCTACGCCTTCAACTTCGAGGAATGAAGCAGCAATGGTTGCATCGATCCACAGTCCACATTTACCTTCGTTATAAAGAGCGAGGATTTCGTTGAAAGAGTTACCTTCTGATCCTGGAGGACCATAAGTGCCCAGTAGGTCGACGTAGAATTCTACAGCTGCTTTCCACTCAGCAGACTCTAGCTGAGGTTTGAAGTCAGCATCAAACCAAGCTGCGCCGAAAGAGTTAGCAACAGTTGTAACGAATGCCATGTTATCGCCCCAACCTGGCTTACCGCGCAAACAAACACCGAACACACCGTTGTCAGGATCATGGATTGCAGCAGCTGCTGCTTTCACGTTGTCCCAAGAATCGCTGTCTTTGATTTCTACGCCAGCAGCATCAGTGAGGTCTTTACGGTACATGACCATTGATGATTCGCCGTAGAAAGGAGCTGCGAACAGTTCGCCTTCATATGAGAGACCGTTACGCATTGCTGGTAGTAGGTCGTCAACGTCATAGGCTTCGCTGAGCTGTAGCGGCTCAATCCAACCTGCTGCGCCCCAGATAGGAGCTTCTTGCATGCCGATGTTGATGATGTCGTATTGACCGCCACCAGTAGCTGTGTCGGAAGTGACCTGCTCACGCAGAACGCCTTCTTCCAAAGATACCCAGTTAAGCTTGACGCCAGTTTCTGCTGTGTATTCTTCTGCAACTTTCTGCATGTTGATCATGTGACCGTTATTCACGATCGCAATTGTTAACTCGTCTGCTGCAGACGCTGGTGCCGCTACTGCGACACTCAGTGCTAGAGCTAGCGCTGATTTACGAAATAATGTCATTTTTTCCTCCGAGGAACCGATTGACCGTTTTCAAATGGATAGACCATTAGCGGGAGTAAGATTCACTTATTTGATGAATACCTACAAGTAGGATATTAACAATATTACGTACGTTTTTGTCATTACTAGCGCAAGTGTTGTTCGATTTTTAAGGTAATCACGGTGCCAGTTCGAATTATTGGGCGTTTTAGAGGCTTAAAGCCGACTGCAGACAGCACAAAACTAATATGTATCCGTCGAGTTGCATCTATTTCTTGCATTTGATGTTTTTACTAAAGGCACTTGTTGACGGCAAATAGCGCCTCGATGCTTGATTTTAAAATTGTCTCGAGAAAGCAGCCTCGATTAACTGACGTACAACTCCACAGCGCCTTTGGTGCCGTGCTCAAGTAATGATGCATACACCCGTGTTAAGACAATTTCTACTCGTGAACTGTCTTTTGGTAGCTGTCCGAACACGGCGCTCATACCCAAAAACAGAGTAACTGTCTCTTCAGCAGTGGCAGTGCTTGACGCTAGGGTGCGGAGCTGTGTCGCCATAGGATCCCGAACATCAATCTCATTGCCGTTTTCATCAACACCTGAAACGTATCGCATCCAGGCTGCCAACACTAACGCTATGCCGTCTATGGGTCTGTTGGATATTAGGTTGTCACAAAGGGTACCAAGAAGACGCTGGGGTATTTTCTGAGAACCGTCCATAGCTATTTGCCACGTGCGGTGGCGGATGGCAGGATTGCGATATCGTTCAAGTAGGGTACTGCAGTAATCCTGAAGGTTTACACCACTAGGTGCAGGCACCGTCGGAATGATCTCTGTTTGCCACAGCTTGTGACATAACTGAGAAAATGCAGGATCTGCCACTGTGTCGGCGATTGTCTCGTAACCTGCCAGGTAACCGAGGTAGGCAAGGGCGGAATGGGTTCCGTTGAGACAACGTAGCTTCTTTAGTTCGTGCCCAGTCACTGACTCCACAAATTGAACGTTGCCCGTTTTCCAATTGGGCCTGCCTGCGCAAAAATTGTCCTCGATAACCCATTCTCGAAAATCTTCATGGGTTACGCAAGCTAAATCAATATAGCCTTGCTGCAATCTCAGTTGTTCTATGTCGTGTTCTGTGGTGGCTGGTGCAATACGGTCGACCATGGTTGAAGGAAACGACACCTGTTCATCGATCCATTGAGCCAGTTGTGCATCCTGTTGTTCTGCAAGCTGTAAAACAACGTGCTTTGTGAGTTGCCCGTTATTGGGTAGATTGTCACAGGACATGACGGTGAATGGCGCCAGGCCTGCCTTTTTTCTTAGTGCTAAGGCTTGCACGATGAAGCCTATTGCCGAACGGGGAGCTCCGCCTTCAATATCATGTGCTATATCTGCATGATCGACGTTCAGATTGCCTGTTGATGGGTCGTGACAGTAGCCTTTTTCAGTGATAGTTAATGACACGATCCGAATACTTGGTTGCGACATAGCATCGAGAACACTCTGTGGGTTTTCGGGTGCCACCAGAACATCAACTATGGATTCAATAATGTCGGTACGACTGTCGGAAGGTGATAATGTAATAGAGGTATAAGCTCCGCCTTGCGCTAACAACTGATCGCGCGCCGTCGTGCTTTTAAGACTTACTGCAACTATGCCCCAATCACCGCCAGAATCCTCCATTGCCTCCTGCGTGTAAACAGCTGCGAAGGCACGAAAAAAATTGCCAGGCCCAAGGTGAACGATTCCGGCTTTAAAGCTTGCAGGTTTTTGGCGAGTCAATCGTTGGGACTTATTCATGCGCTGTTATCTTCATAATGCATAACTGGATATGTGTATCAAGAGCGCTTTGTTCTGAGTGAATCAACACCAAAGCTTGATTGGTTTGGATCAATAATTCTTAAAAGAATATAGAAGCGAAACTAGCATCGACGCTCTTGCTACAACTGGTAGGCAGACTTCGCTAGGTTGTAGCTGAGATCTTTTATGACCTCAAAGGCATCACTCTCGCTGAGTCTTCCACTACGGACTAGTGTAGCGAGATAGTAGGAGTCGGTGCGACGAGCAACATCGTGTCTTGCTGGAATAGAGCAGAAGGCTCTGGTGTCGTCGTTGAATCCAACCGTGTTATAGAAACCACATGTCTCTGTTGTAGACTCGCGAAAGCGGCGCATGCCCTCGAAACTATCGTGAAACCACCACGGTGGACCTAGTTTAAGCGCAGGGTAAACCCCGGCAAGCGGTGCTAATTCACGTGAGTAGACAGATTCGTCCAGTGTGAACAAAATAACCTTCAGGTTTTTTTCAAGGCCTACAGCATCGAGTAACGGGCGCAGTGCTTGTGTGTAGTTTGTACGTAGTGGCATATCAAAACCCATATTGGCACCGTGTTGGTTCATGATATGTGGTGAGTGGTTACGGTATGCACCGGCATGTACTTGCATCGTCATGCCATCGTCTAGACTCATCTTTGCCATCTCCGTGAGCATGTGACCACGGAAGACATCAGCTTGCTCGCTGGTGCAATCACCCTTCAACGCTTTCTGAAACAAGGCCTCTGCTGCGGCTTGATCTAGATTTTCAGTACGTGCCGTGAGGTGGCCGTGATCTGTTGCAGTTGCACCGTGTTCTTGGAAAAACGCACGTCTATTTCTGTGTGCTGCCAGATACCCTTTCCAACTAGTTGCAGGCTCATTACTAAGCTGCGCTAATTGTTCAATGTTAGTCGCGAAATCGGGAATCTCTGGGTCAATTACGGAGTCAGGCCGGTAGGTAGTAATGACTCTTCCTTGCCAATCTGAATTGGCGATATCACGGTGCCATTGGAGTGTATCCAGTGCGCCTTCTGTGGTGGCGAGGACCTCGATATTAAATCGGTCAAACAACGCACGTGGAGAAAACTTCTCATCTGCCAGTTGTCGGTCAATTTGGTCGTAGTAGCTACTCGCATTCTCTGCGTTTAGTGTGTCCTGTAGTCCAAACACTTCCTGAAACGCATGATTTAGCCAGAGTTGAGATGGTGTACCGCGAAACAGATGAAAATTCTCTGCAAAGAGCTGCCAGATTTTACGCGGATCGGTTTGTACTGCCGCACCATCCAAAGATTTTATGCCTAGTTCGGTCAGCGAAATACCGTGGCTGGCGAGCATGCGAAAAACATAGTGATCGGGGATGACGAACAGCTCAGCCGGATTTGGAAAACGTTTGTTTTGCGCAAACCACGCTGGGTCGCAATGACCATGTGGGCTGATGATGGGTAGATTTGCGACACTTACTAAGAGATCTTGTGCCAAGGACAGGCTTGCTGGCTCGGATGGCAACAAACGATCGGGATGAACTAGTGCCATAGGTGCTGTCGATCTCTTGGGAGAGTGTGCATTTCTACCTAAGAATGTATCACTGAATGCTCAAAAAAAGTAAGTATTGAGTGCTCAATGCAAATCGTCTGCTGAGCGATTATTGCTGCGTTAGGACATCACCCAATGCCGAGGATGACCTGTGTCGAGATGAACAAAGTGGGCTTTTGTGTAGTAACCAACACCACCAAGATTCATCTCCCGGGCCGTTTTCTGAATAGTGTCATTGTCGATTCCGGGAATGACGAAATCGACAGCTCGGCCTGTTATGTGAAAGCTTTTCTTAGCCACGTTAGAATATTTATTTCGAAGCATCTCGTTGGTAGCCTTGGTTCGAAAGCCAGATAAAACGTAAATTCTTGAGTCTGTCTCGAGCGCACTGTGCAGGAGGAACAGACTGTTGTAGAGCCTGACGTGCATTTTGGCAGCTTCATTACGATGGTGGTCTCGCATGAAGTAATTAAGCTGTCCTATGTGATCATACAAATAGTTGCCGTCTTTCCAGTACACAACGTCCAACTTCTCTCGCGTATTGACGTTGACCATCCGCAGCCTTCGCTCCATAGGTTTTTTCTGCGAGCTGTTTGGGTGTTCTTCTGCAAAAACGGCGGGGCTCATCGCCGCGGCACTTAGGCCAAGTGAGGTTCGTAAAAACGATCGCCTATTGACAGTTGCGTTGAATAACTCCTTTCTCACGATGTTGATTTCCTGATTTGTCTTTTTCAGCATTCTCGTGAAATTTCAATACCAAAGAATGTGATCTCCCATCTTCCTTAGCGGCGAATGCCACTATTTCTTTAATGTAGATTTCGTATTTTTGGAAACTATTCCTGTTTTTGTTGTTGCAAGGGCGACGTGTTAGCGCTTAATTGATTCAGTGTGAATTATTCATAAAATCACCTAATCCTTAACGAAGGATCACGTCTGACGAATAGTCTAGGCTAGAATGATTGACTACGATTTTCAGCTAACTTAAGACAAACATAGGTATCACGCGATGAACGGCGCAGCCAGTCTGGTAAAGGCATTAATTGATGGTGGTGTGGAGGTTTGCTTTGCCAATCCTGGTACATCTGAGATGCATTTTGTGGCAGCACTTGATCAGATTTCTGGATTGCGTTGCGTATTAGGCCTACACGAAACCGTGGTTACTGGTGCGGCGGACGGTTATGCTCGAATGGCCGAAAAACCTGCGGCAACATTACTGCATACCGGACCAGGTTTGGCCAATGGGTTATCAAATTTGCACAATGCAAAAAAGGCAGGATCACCGATTGTCAATGTCGTCGGTGAGCACGCTTTACATCATATCGAACACGATGCGCCATTAACATCCGACATTCAAGCAATTGCGGCTCCAGTTTCACACTGGGTTTGTACGCCTGAGTCTGCCGATGCTTTGGCCGATGCAGGAGCACAAGCGATTGCTCAAGCAAAGCGACACCCAGGCCATATATCTACGCTCATTTTACCTGCCAACACTGCGTGGGATATTGCTGAAAACACCGAGACTAAGAGCCAGCTTGGGCGAAGCACCTCGGCCAGAGAGGGCAGCTGCGTGAATGTTGAAGGAATTAGTGTTAACGATACACACATCAACGAGCTTGCTCAGTTGCTTGTGTTGAACCGGGATACGGCCAAAGCAGGTACTACCAACGTTTGCATGGTGTTAGGAGGGCATTGTCTTAGCGCCAAAGCACTTGAATTAGCCGATCAAATTGCACAAAGCTGTAACGTAACCTTGCTGGCTGAAACATTCAAGACTCGCTTTCAGCGTGGAGAAGGGCGTGTCACTGTGCGCGAAATCCCTTACGGCATTAACCAAGCGATTGAATTACTCGCACCGTTCGAGCATGTCATTACCGTCTGCGCCAAAGCGCCTGTTGGTTTCTTTGCTTATCCGGATAAACCCAGCACACTGTGGAGCCCAGAGGCACAACTTCATACCTTAGCCAACATGCATGACAACGGAGTTGATGCTCTGCAGCGTCTTGTAGAACAACTTGATGCTGGACATTTCCAGCCTCGCCTTCAAGCTAGGGTAGAGCACGTTGAACCTGAGGATAAAGAGCTTACTGCTGATGCCATCGGTTTATTGGTATCAAACCGAATTCCAGACAATGCAATTATTGTAGAGGAGGCTGTTACATCTAGCATTGGACCAACACAGCACAGCGCTAGCGCCGCTGCGCATGATTGGCTGGAGGTGTGCGGAGGCTCTATTGGTGGTGGCCCACCCTTGGCAACCGGTGCGGCGATTGCTTGTCCTGAGAGGCAAGTGATTAACTTGCAAGCAGACGGTAGTGCTATGTATTCGCTTCAGTCGCTTTGGACGCAAGCACGTGAGCGGTTGAACATTATTACTGTCATTTTTGCTAATAACAGTTACGCCATTCTTAAACATGAACTTGATAATGTACAGGCAAGCAGTGGCAGAGTAGCAATGGATATGATGGAGTTAGATAGGCCCACCTTAGATTGGGTTTCTCTGGCGACCGGCATGGGCGTCAGAGCTGAACGAGCGCAAACAGTTGCAGAGTTCAGGGTGGCTTTTGATGCAGCCCTGAAACATGAAGGCCCCATGTTAATTCAAGCTTGTATCTAGCTCAAAGTATCTACGGAAACACTCAATCCTGCCACAGAGGATTGAGTGTTTCATCAATGGTCCAGGCTATCTAATCAACCTCGTAAGGTTCAAGGCGATCAACTTTTAATTGATACCCAGATTCTGCCAGATTGCTTTGGATTGTTTCTGTGGTCATAGTGCCAATTGCCCACACAGGAAGATAGGTATCTTCAACCACCACGGCTTGCTCCGCGTTGGCATGTACAACCTGATTGGCTGGTGGTGCCGGAGTGTGGATGCAGGCACCGAAGTAGGGCACGAGTAGAAATTCAGTGAGACTTGTTTGCCCGTCGTAATCCAGTGGAACCACATAGGCTGGCAGCTTGACTTGTTTACCATCCAACTCCGACACTGTTGGTGCATAGGCCATTATTTCTTCAATCTCTGCCAATTCCCGATTGGATTCGTCACTGCCGTCGAATAGCTTGTTGACTTGTTCCTGAGTCATCGTCTCCAATGGGCTCTTTGCAGGCGTGAACCCTTCAGGAATGAGATCTTCCCAGCCCAGTTCTACTATGTTTTCTGAGTCGTCGTCATCACCCCAGAAAAATGCCTGTGCGGAAGACACTAAAAATATTACAGCTACGAAAGCAATGAGTGAATATTGAAATTTTCGCATCATGGTTTGACGTCCAGTAAAATTAAAAGCAAAGTGATACCGTATGTTATATGCGCTGCATCATGCCATCTGCCACGGATTGACGATAGGCTCTCCATGCAGGCAAACAACCCACAAAGACACCTGAAATCAATATAGCGACCAATACATAAACATCATTTAAGCGAGGAAGTTCAATATTAATGGTTAGACCGTAGAGCTGCTGCGCCCAAATAGAGCCAATTCCCACGACTGCAAAGTGAAGCAACAGTCCAAGAAACACGCCAGCAAGGCTCAATAGCGTCGATTCTGCACTCAGCAGGCCGAAGATATGTGCAGGGCGCGCCCCAGACGCTCTTAAAATCCCCATTTCCCTGCGACGCTCGTTCAGACCTGCAAATAAGACAGAGACAAGATTAACTAATCCAGCAACAACGACAAAGCTGGAAATGATGATCAGCGCGTTCTCAGCAACACTTACCAAACTCCAGAGCTCCTGTATCGCAACCCCTGGCAAAATGGCGAGCAAGGGTTCGTCTCGATATTCATTAATCGCTCTCTGCTCACGAAACACAGTGGCGCGAGATTTCAGGCCCACCAGCATGGCTGTTACTTGCTTTGGTTGCAAGTCCATTTGTCGAATTTGCTCCGGGAGCGTTGCCTGGCCGGGCACAGCCATGCCACTTCGCCAGTCAACATGCATAGCTTCAATGCCCTCTAAACTGACATGTATTGTCTGGTCTACCGGCGTGCCGGTTGGGTCTAATACAGCGACGACGGAAAATGGCTGATTGTCATGTGTCACGATAGCCACTTTACCAGTGCCATGCGCAATGACTATCTGATCGTCGAGGGAGTAACCTAATTGTCTGGCCACCTCACTACCCAATACGGCATCGAAAACATCGTCGAATACGTTGTCTGTTGCTTCTCCCTTAGCAAACGTTAAGGCTTGATCGTTGGCGTAACGATAGTGATTGAAGTAGTCTCGTGTTGTGCCAAGCACACGGTACCCTTGATGAGAATCACCTAGTGAAATTGGAATGGACCACTTGACAGATTCTCGCTGGCGGATCTCTTCTACGGTCTGCCAGCTGATGTTATTGGTTGCATTCCCAATCCGAAACACGGAGTACAGCAGCAGGGGCACAGAACCACTGCGCGCTCCAATAATCAGATCAGTGCCAGAAACGGTTTGAGTGAAGCTGGTGCGTGCATCGCGCCGTACTTTTTCAACGGTGAGTATCAAAGCTACACTCATTGCAATGGCGATGATGGCAAGTAGAGCACTTAGCCAGCGGTTACGTAAACTCTTGAGTGCTATTTCCAGCATGCTAGTGATCCACGCTTTCGGCTTGATGTTGTGTATCTGTTGACGCTCGATTGAGTGATTGCAAATCGATGTTGCGATCAAACATCGTTGCCAGTGCAGAGTCGTGGCTTACGAACAGTAGGGTGGCAGACGATTGCTTTACTTCATTGAACAGGAGTTTTAAAAACGCATCACGTGCATCTGTATCCAGAGCTGAGGTCGGCTCATCCGCAATAACCAGCTTAGGGCTACCGATTAGTGCCCTAGCAACTGCTACGCGCTGTTGTTGACCTACACTTAATCGCATTGTGCTTGCGGTTGAGTAAACATTTTTTGGCAACTGCATAGCATCAAGTAGGCGTTCTGCCTCTTTGGCGGTACTACCTCCGCTTAACACTGCTTGTTTCCGTCGGGTAGGTGAGAACTTACATGGCAGCTGAACATTTTCCGTCACACTAAGAAAGGGCAGCAGATTAAATTGTTGGAATACCAGACCGATGTGGTCAGCGCGAAACTGATCAGCTTGGGGTGCCTCCTTCGCCGTTATGTCTATGGCGTTAACCACAATCGAACCACGCTGAGGTTTGAGTATCGCAGCGATCAGGCTCAGTAACGTGGTCTTTCCAGATCCTGATGCACCTCGGACAAATACCCGCTCACCCTGTTCTATCTGTAACTGGGGTATGTCAATGACAGGTAGAGCAGCACCAGGCCAGGTGAACTGCACATCCTGTAACTGCAATGCGGGCTTTGTTGTATCCATATCTATATGTCAGCTCTAGCTTGAGGGTAATTAACGAGAGACTGCCAAATCGATGGTATTTGATTGTTCGGAAAGTGTAAACGCGCTCTGCTGTGATGCAGTTACGAGTTGCCCGCTCAGTGTTTCGATGCCGGGCCAATAGTCAAACAGATTGACGGTCAGCTGATCAACTTCATCGATATCTACGCACTCAAACGCAAAGTTGACTAGTAAGTCAGCGTGTGAGTCCTCGTGCTCGTCGTGCTC
>JALZWO010000067.1 GCA_023300375.1 Granulosicoccus sp.
CATTTACTATCACCACAATTCAAACAAGTCTGGCAGCCATCCATCATAACCACCGCCTTGTTGTTGCATTTTGCACACAGTGTGGCAGATGCCATCCACGGATCTTCGGTGCTTGCAGCTGCGGGTTGGTCGGCCTGAGTAGACTCCGCGTGCTTGGCTCGGTACTCGGCTTTTTTATCTTCGATCAGCTTGAGCTGTTCTTCGCTGGGTTCACGACCCTTGAGCATGCCAATATCAATGAGGTGCTTTTCGATAACATCACCGATTTCCGCAATGATGGAAGGCATGTATTTACCTTTGTTCCAGTAGCCACCACGAGGATCAAACACCGAGCGCAATTCGTCTACCAGAAACGTGATGTCGCCACCTTTGCGGAAAACTGCTGACATAATGAGTGTTAGCGCCACGA
Organism: Granulosicoccus sp.; assembly: GCA_023300375.1. Lineage (GTDB taxonomy): Bacteria > Pseudomonadota > Gammaproteobacteria > Granulosicoccales > Granulosicoccaceae > Granulosicoccus. The sequence continues at coordinate 410 of JALZWO010000067.1, forward strand.
TCCACTGATAGTGCTCAAGGTTTTTCGAATTGATGAACACTTCGAAAGGACGACGTAACTCGTTCTCGGTGCCTTCATTGAGAATGATGTCGTTGATGGTGATGTACATCGCGTGCTCTGATACATGACCAGGCGTTTTCAGCTTGTACGTCGAGCCTATCAGCTTGTTGGGTCGTTCAAGTTTTTCGTGCATCTGGATCACATCGGCAGTGATGCTTTCCACTTTAGCTGCAACGTTTGAGCCACCACTGTCAGCAGATTGAGAATCTGCCTTGACCACCGAATAGCTAACGATCTTCTTTGAAATTTTCATGGTATTGGGCTCCTATAACTTTCCGTAGTAACCTTCTTTCAAGGCATCGTAAAGGTTGGCTGCTGTGTGTGTTTCACCGTCGTACTCGATCTCTTCATTACCTTTGATATTAACCACCGAGCCATCGTCGAGAGTAAATTGGTATTCGGTGTTTTCAAGATCCTGCTCCTTAACGAGTACACCTTGGAAATTTTCAGGATTAAAGCGAAAGGTTGTACAGCCTTTCAAACCCTTGTCGTACGCATACATATAGATGTCTTTGAAATCTTCAAAGGCAAAGTCTGTTGGCACATTGGCTGTTTTAGAGATGGAAGAATCAATCCACAACTGAGCTGCCGCCTGTACAGACACATGATCACGTGGCTTGATATCGTCAGCCGACATGAAGTACTCGGGTAATTGAGTGTCAGGGTCTTCGCTATACGGTACGGCTTTGTTGTTAATCAATGCTTGATAGGCCAGTAGTTCGAATGAAAAAACATCGACTTTTTCCTTACTCTTACGGCCTTCACGAATAACGTTGCGAGCGTAATGATGTGCAAAGCTGGGCTCTATTCCATTGCTGGCGTTATTGGCCAGCGATAGTGAAATAGTGCCTGTGGGTGCAATCGAACTATGGTGCGTGAAGCGTGCACCATGTTCTGCAAGTTGCTCTACCAGTTCTGGTTCCACAGTTGCAATACGCTGCATGTATCGGCTGTAGCGAGCATGCAGTACTTTTCCTGTGACCGAGTCGCCTACCTTGTAGTTGTCGCTCTTCATTTCTGGGCGTTTTCTGAGCATCTCTGCGGTTACAGTGAAGGTTTCGCTCATAATGGGCGCTGCACCTTTCTCTTTGGAAAGCTCTAAAGCGGTGCGCCAACCTGCCACGGCCAGTTCACGTGTGACCTTCTCTGTGAATTCAAGTGAGTCGTTGTCGCCGTACTTCATGCCCATCAGCGTAAGCGTTGAGCCCAAGCCCAAATAACCCATGCCATGTCTGCGCTTGCGCAGAATTTCATTGCGTTGTTGCTCCAGTGGCAGCCCGTTAACTTCCACAACGTTGTCTAGCATGCGGGTGAATATTTCTACCGTTCGTGTATAGCGATCCCAATCGAAGCGAGCTTTGTCGGTGAATGGATCAGTGACAAAACGGGTGAGATTTATTGAGCCGAGAAGACAGGCGCCATACGGCGGCAAAGGCTGCTCACCACAAGGATTGGTGGCACGAATGGATTCGTCAAACCAGTTATTGTTCATCTCGTTGACTTTGTCGATCAGGATAAAACCTGGCTCGGCAAAATCGTAGGTGGATGCCATGATCAGATCCCAAAGGCGTCGGGCTGGTAGTGTGCGGTAGATCTGGCACGCCACCAGGCCTTCCTCGTTAACCACGATTTCTTTGTGTGTTGGCCAGTCACGCCACACTATCTGATCAGGGTTTTCTAACTCGATGTCGCCATCGTCTAGTTCTTTTTGGCGAATAGGGAAGGCTAGCTGCCAAGGCTCGTCTGCCTTAACGGCTTGTATGAAGTCTTCGGTGATGAGTAGGGAGAGATTGAATTGGCGTAATCTGCCGTCTTCACGTTTGGCTTTGATGAATTCCAGTACATCAGGATGACGCACGTCGAATGTACCCATTTGGGCGCCACGACGACCACCAGCGGACGATACGGTAAAGCACATTTTGTCGAAGATGTCCATGAACGACAAAGGGCCAGATGTGTATGCACCTGCTCCGGAGACGTAGGCGCCACGTGGACGTAATGTTGAGAAATCGTAGCCAATACCGCAACCAGCCTTGAGTGTGAGGCCGGCCTCATGGACTTTGCCCAGAATATCGTCCATGGAATCAGTGATGGTGCCGCTGACAGTGCAGTTGATGGTCGATGTGGCAGGCTTGTGCGCTAGGGCTCCGGCGTTTGAGGTGATTCTGCCCGCAGGAATTGCGCCCTGTTCCAGTGCCCAAAGGAACTCTGCATACCAATGTGCTCTTTGTGTGTCGGTTTTTTCTACATCGGCAAGAGCTCGCGCAACGCGCTCATATGTGTCTTGCACATTCTCGTCAACGTTGTGCCCATCTTTGGTTTTCAGGCGGTATTTCTTGTCCCAGATATCTAAAGAGGTTTCTTGCAGTGGCAATGCTGCCAGTGCTGGTTTAGTGGAGGTTTTTTTCTTCGCTATAGCGTCGACTGGGCTCATCGAAACGGTTTCTCTAATGTTAAGGCAAATGACGAAATGAGAAGGACTCGGTCCATGAAATACGCTGCACTATAACTACAGGTAGTGCTTGATTGCGCTTCCTTGCGCAATATGTGGTGGTTTTCGGGTCTGTTGCTTGTAAAAGGTATAAAAAGCCTGAAATCAATCTGTCCCGGCACCACATTGAATCTGCGGCGTAGATTGTATCGCTTTAAATTCATGCGGGTCAATGTTGATTACACAATATATTGATATCAATTGATGATCCAACACAACATGTAGTGTAGTCAGCTCAGCTCAGTGGATGGAATAGTGGGCAACTCCGGTAAAAGCTGTGGATAAGTGGTGCATAACTCAGGCAGTGTCAAAAATGCGGCTAATTTGGTCAATAAAATGACTTATCGATATGCCCACTCAGCTGATTCACAAGCCATTTGAGCATTCACTCACAATGCATTTAACGCCTTGTATCAAAGCGTGTGCAGTGTCTCGAATGCGCATCAATACTTTGGCGTTACGAACAATATCGACGTATTCTGGCGACAGATAACATCAAGATTGGGCAAAAGCTCAACGAAGGAGATTGCGAACATGTTTTTCAATAGGCTTAACAACAAGAACAGCGTTGCCAACAGCAAATCGGCCAACCGAGCCAAAATAAATTTGACACAGGTCGTTTGCAGTACGCGATGGATTCACCGCAACGAACTGGAAGTGGGCATGTACGTGAACGAGCTGGATGTCCCTTGGGAAAAAACACGCTTTATGTTCCAAGGCTTTTATATCGACAACAATGAACTTTTGTTTCAGGTTCAGGATGCTTGTGAATACGTCAGTGTGCAAACTGAAAAACTGGCAAAAATCTCTAGGAAGCAACCGTGTCAGGTGGTCAGCGCCAAATCGGCCCATCGACAAGGCGGTAAAATGCTCAATTGCTGATTTCAGTGAATGTGAATTATTAAAGTGAATTTGTCTTGTTTATTTGACAAGACAAATTCAAAAAGAAGCTCTCTTCGCTAAACCAAGCCGACATTGGCGACAAAATGGCCTGTTGTTGGGCGAAGGGACTTACAAAAAGACAGTAGCGAGCCCAAGAAAACCGACAAGCCCAACCGTGTCTGTCACTGTGGTTAGCGCAACTCCGCCTGCCAATGCGGGGTCAACGCCAAAACGTTTCATCAAAATGGGCAGCATAGCTCCGGCGTAGGCTGCGGCAACCAGATTAAAAATAAGTGCAGCTCCCAAGATCAAGCCAATTTGCATATCACCAAGCCACAGCCAAACCAGTGCGGCGACAATAACAGCCCACATGATTCCATTGAGCAAACCTATAGCGACCTCTCGCGTTACCAGATCACGTAAGTTGCTTTTGGTAATTTGATTCAAGGCTTGCCCGCGGATCACCAGCGTTAATGTCTGGCTACCGGCAATGCCTCCCATGCTCGGCACCACGCTCATGAGCACTGCCAGGGTAACCAGGCGCTCTAGCGTGCCCTGAAACTGGGCGATGACCCACGATGCCAGCAAGGCGGTAAGCAGGTTAACGCCGAGCCATAGAGCGCGTTTGCGTGTGCTTCGAAGTACTGGTGCGAAGATATCATCTTCCGGATTCAGTCCAGCCATGCTCAAGACCGATTGTTCAGCTTCTTCACGAATGACGTCAACTACATCGTCTATGGTGATCCGACCAATCAATTTGTTGTCGTCATCGATTACTGGCGCAGAGACTAAATCAAAGTCCTCGAATGCTCGAGCAACATCATGGTCTGACATTAACGCATTTAACGGTTCGATATTGTTGACTATGACATCGGATACCAAGGTGTCAGGATGGCTGGTTAATAAAACTCTCAACGACAGTTCGCCTTGATAGCGACCGTATCGATCGGTTACCCACAAGCGATTGGTATGTCTTGGAAGATCGCCGCGACGGCGTAAGAAGCGAAGCACGACATCTAGTGTGACATCACCGCGCACCGTTATGGTGTCGAGGTTCATGAGTCCGCCTGCGCTGTGCTCGGGGAAAGCTAGAACTTGCTCGAGCCGCTCTCGATCCTGGCGATCCATGCCGGCAATGACATCGCTGGTGAGTTTTTCTGGTAATGACTGTACGAAGTCGGCTAGATCATCAAGGTCGAGTTGGTCGGTGGCGGCACGAAGCTCCTCCATGTCCATGTCGCGCACCAAGCTCTCTCGAACCTCATCGCCCACTTCCATGAGGATCTCACCCTCAACATCAGTGTCGATGAGTTCCCACAAAATGCTTCTGCGAACAGGCGGTAATGATTCGATAGCATCAGCAATTTCTGCTGGGTGCATCGCCAACATGATGTTTTTAGCCGCATTTAATGAGCCATCGCTTATATTTTCAGCAAGTATGTTTGCTTGTTGCTCGGCTTCAAGTGGCTCGGTCATAGCATCAGTTTACGGTATGGGCTCATGGCAACTCAGTTGTCGTTAGTGCTGTTTATTTTATCCAGCAAGCGGTGACGCTCCTGTGGGTTATGTGAGCTGGTTAAAAGTAAATTCACGTGCTTTTTTATTGATGAGCGTCGCGCTGAAGTAAGGCATTTCTTAGTTTCCAGCAACAGGTTGGGCGGCATGCTGAAATCGGTAAGCCCTAACCCTAGGAGTATTCGAACATAGCGAACATCCCCTGCCATCTCTCCACACATGGCAACGGGTATGTTGGCCTTAAGCCCCGCATCAATGGTCATTTTAATGAGCTGTAGCACCGCAGGATTAAGCGGGTCGTACAGATAATTCACCTGATCGTCAACGCGATCTATGGCCAATGTGTACTGAATAAGATCGTTTGTACCAATAGATAAAAAATCGAGGCGCTCAGCAAACAGTCGTGCAGATACCGCAGCAGCAGGGACTTCTATCATGGCGCCGATAGGCATATCGTTATCAAAATCGATATTTTCCTCGGCCAGTTTCAGCTTTACCTGTTCAACCAGTTTCAAGCATTGGTCTACTTCGTTGATATTAGTGAGCATGGGTATAAGCATGCGTATCGGCCCTTTTGCCGAAGCTCGTAAAATGGCTCGCAACTGAGGTACAAATAGTGGTGTGTCGCTCAAGCACAAACGTATTCCACGTAATCCCAATGCCGGATTGTGTGACAGTGGCCGATTGCCAGGGGCTACGCCTGGTCGCATTTGTTTATCTGCTCCAAGATCAACAGTACGTATTGTCAGTGTGGAGCCTTTGAGTGCTCGCAGCACTTTTGTATACACCTTAAAGTGTTCTTGTTCGGTGGGGACGGTGTCGCTATTCATGTAAAGAAATTCAGTACGGTACAAGCCAACACCGTCTGCGTTGACTCGCTTCAACGCTTTAAAATCCTCTTCCATCTCTATATTGGCTGACAATTTCAGCGCCACCCCATCGAGTGTTATGGCATCGGCATCAATGAGTTTGCTGAGCCCTTTTTGCTTGAGCCTATATTCTTTTTGCTGGCGTTTGTAGTCGACCAGCATGTCATCGGTGGGCTCGGCCATGATCAAGCCACCGGCACCATCCAAAGTCAGTGTTTCACCGGCCTTAACATAGCGACGAATGTCGGGAACACCCACGATGGCAGGAATGCCGAGGCTCCGAGCAAGAATAGCGGTGTGTGATAACTGGCCGCCGGTTTCAGTAATAAAACCCACTACGCCATGATGTTGCATGGCAACGGTATCTGCTGGCGTAAGGTCATCAGCAACAATGATCTGGCCTTTCCAATTTTCTGAGCCCACAACATCATCGATGCCATCGTCCAGTGCTCGCAATACTGAATCGATGACGTGATTGACGTCGTCGATTCGAGTGGCAAGGTAGGTGTCTTCCATTGAGCCGAATACTCGGCCCAGCTCTTCGCGCTGCTGTTGCATGGCAGCCTCTGCGTTGATCAGCTCAGCTTTGATGATTTCTATAGGACGCTGCGCGAGCATGGCATCGTCGAGCATGAGAATATGCGTTTCGATGAAAGCACTGACATCGGCGGCGGCATCTTTCGGGATATTGTCTCGAGTGGTTAGCAGCTGGTTTCTTGCGGATTTGAGCGCGCGTTTGAGTCGTCTGATCTCAGCGGGCACCGCCTTTTTGGTGAGTGCGCGTGAGGTGACATCAATCTGGTTGCGGCGCAGTAGGTAGGCCTCACCAATGGCAATACCACGAGATACTCCAATGCCTGTAAACATCAGGCTCATGCCAAACTACTCCTCTTCGTCGAAGCGCCTCGCAATCAGATCGCTGATAGCGTCAATAGCCTCGTTTTCGTCGTTGCCTTCGGTGCTGACAATAACCTTTGTGCCGCAGCTCGCTGCTAGCATCATGACACCCATTATGCTCTTGCTATTGACACACTGACCATTCTTTTCAATGTTGATGTTAGATTCGAATGAGGATGAGAGCTTGACCAGTTTTGCGGCAGCTCGAGCATGTAGCCCTAGTTTGTTAATAATGGGTAATTCGCGAGTAATCACAATGGCTACTTAGTTCAGTTCACGGTGGCGACGCGATATATTATCGTGCACTGTGCCGAAATGTTCACACAATAATTCAACCAAATAGACAGATCGATGTCTTCCACCGGTGCAACCCACTGAAACTGTCAGATAGGCTCTGTTTTCATCTTCAAATGAGGGCAGCCAACGAGCCACAAAGTCACGAATATCGGTGAACATATCCCTCACATCTGGCTGCGCTTCGAGGAACTGAATGATGGGCTTGTCGCGTCCGTCAAAGGGGCGTAGCTCGGGTTCCCAGTGCGGGTTTGGCAGACAACGAACGTCAAACATGAAGTCGGTGCTTGCTGGTGTGCCGTGTTTGAATCCAAACGATTGGAATATTAAGGCAACACTGCCGCGTGTTTTTCGCAGTAAATAGGTACGAATGACATCTCGTAAATCATGCAAGTTAAGTGCGGAAGTGTCCACCACGAGGTCAGCGTAGGCTTTCAGTGGGTCAAGTAAGCGTGCTTCTTGATCGATAGCGCTGATCAGAGGTAGGTCTTGTGTGCTCAACGGGTGTTTGCGTCGAGTTTCAGAATAACGTTTAACCAGCGTTGAGCGGTCGGTGTCTAAAAAGAGCACTTCTACATCCGTGTTTTTACGCAACTTTAGTTGCGTAAGCAGTTTGAGCATGTTGTCAGGAGAGGCGCGTTCACTTCTGATGTCGACGCCAATGGCAAGACATTCGTAGAGCTTTGAATCGCTGTCCAGCAATTTATCTATGATCTGTGACAAGAGATGTGATGGCAGGTTGTCGATACAAAAAAAACCGTCATCTTCGAGTGTGTGCAAAGCGACGCTTTTGCCTGCACCTGAAAGTCCTGAGACTATGGTTACGCGTGTCATTGTTTAATGCTCAGTCTCGGTGCCTGATTTTGGCTTGATGGTTGATGTAGCTACCATGTTGGAGTCTTGCGATTTCAATTGGGTATTCGTTGTGGAGCGTGCTAGTTGCAGTTCTTGCTTCTCAATGAGGTCTTGCGAAGCACTGTATCCGCCCGCGCGTAGTATTTGATCTCTAACCGCAGCTTCTACTAATACGGCTATGTTACGTCCGGGAGCCACAGGTAGTGTTAGTTTTGGGACATTAACTCCAAGTACTTCGCGTGTATCGGACGGTGCCGAAATTCTATCACCGGATATGACCGCCAGATCTTTGTTGAAATCATCGCCTGCAACGGGTTGTAGATGTACGATGAAGCGCAAAATTTTTCGTTCATGGGTATGAGCATCACCATACATAAGTGCAATGTTCAGTATGCCTAATCCGCGCACTTCCAGAAAATCTTGCAACAGCGCAGGGCATTGACATTCGATGGTGCCAGGCGCTATCCGCGTGAACTCTGGAGCATCATCGGCCACCAGTATGTGGCCACGAGTAATCAGCTCTAATGCCAGTTCGCTCTTGCCTACGCTGGCATCTCCTGTAATCAGTACGCCTGTGCCGTGAACATCCATCATGACGCCATGAATGATCTCACGCTCAGCCAACAATTGATTCAGAGATTCGCGCAAGCGACTGTGTAACGTGCTGTAAGACAGTTCCGAGACCATCAAAGCAATACGTTCGCGCTCAGCAAACTTGATCAGGCATTGTGGTGGAGGCTGGTCGTCGGAGACCACCAAAATGTCGCAGGTATCGAGTAGCGAGTATTCAAACTTGGTGGTATCTATCTCGCTGTCGTTGGCAAAGATGCCGACTTCGGCGGATCCCAACAACTGAATGCGGTTGGGGCTGTTGAAATTCAGTGGTCCGAGCAATCTTGGTCGCTGACCATTAACCTTGTCACGAGTCAAGTAGCGAGCACTGGCCGACAATCCGGCAATCCAGCGTAGGCTGAGACTGTCACTGAAAGAATCGAATGCCTCGCCCACCGTGAGATTGCGTGAGTGCATCAGTTCGAGTTGTTCATGTAAACGTCTATGCCGACCCTATCATGGGATGATGCATGGCCTGATTCTCTAGCTGACTGGGCCAAGGGTGGTAAGGAAGTCATACAGGTTTTCGGAGGTGTCAAAGCTTCGTAATGTGTCTCGGAGTGTCGCGTCACTAAAACGTCTTGCCAAAGTTGCAAGAATTTGTAAGTGCTCGTCATTGCACTCCTCAGGCACCAGTAACCCAAGCACTATGTCAACGTGAGGTTTGTCGCCATTATCGTAGTCAATAGGGTTAGTGAGAGTCACCATTGCCGCTATCGGTTGATTAATATGTGCAATGCGGCTGTGGGGAAGGGCGATGCCATGATCGAGGCAGGTGCTTCCGAGTCGTTCGCGGATGATAAAGGCATCGAGAATTCCCATTTCCGACAGTACTGTTTTGTCCTCTTCACTGGATTTCGGTCGATTTTTCAGTAGCTTACTGGCAAGTTGCCCGATTGAGCCGCTCGACTCGGTCGCTTCTTGCGCCGTTTCGGATTCCTCTTCGGGGGTTTGAAGCGACTGGCTTAGCATTTCTGCCAGCGTTTGCAAGGCACGTTTTTTACTGTGCACTTCGTCGCACTTGCAGCGTATGCGCTCTGGTGCGAGCAGTTCTGTTAGATCCATGGGGTCTTTCGATTCGACAGCGTGTACATACTCGCCACCTACCTGCGTGTTTTTAACACGCGTTGTGCCGGTAAGTGGCGAATACTTTAACGAAGCGGGTATTGTGCGCCCTCATCGATTGGATTGAAAGGTTCGCGTAGAGCAATAGTGTGATTGGCTTCTGGTTAATCGTCGATAGGCGCAATCAGGGTCTCTTTGGAGCGGCGATTGGTATGCAACTTTTCCTTGTGCCTCACCAGTTGCCTGTCAAGCTTGTCGGTTAGCAAATCGATGGCAGCATACATGTCCGGTTCTGTAGTGTCAGCGTAGAGTTTCTTGCCAGCGACCTCAATGGTTGCCTCCGCTTTTTGTCGCAATTTTTCGACTGAGAGAATGACATGGACTCCGAAAACCCTATCGGAGCGTCTTTGGAGGCGCTCCATTTTTTCGTTCACGTAGTTGCGCATAGAGCTAGTGATATCGACGTGATGCCCAGTGACAGTTAAGTTCATGTGTATCTCCTGTTAAATAATGCTAAGTGAATAGATAAACGGGTTTACTTACATGGGTCTTTGCACGGAATGCGCGACACAACATTCATTACTCTGGTGCTATTTGTTGCCTTCCTTAGTTCATACGCTTTCGTTCGTTTGATGGCGGGATTGCCATTGATTCACGATACTTGGCTACCGTTCTTCGCGCAACCTGTATTCCATCATCGACTAACGTACTGGCGATCTTGCTATCAGACAAGGGCTTTGTGGCATCTTCCACAGAAATAAATTTACGAATCATGGCACGGATCGCAGTTGCCGAGCATTCGCCACCGTTAGCTGTTGATACATGGCTGGAAAAAAAGTATTTGAATTCGAAAATTCCGCGGGGTGTATGAATGTACTTGTGTGTAGTCACGCGTGAAATGGTAGATTCGTGCAAGCTTAGTTGTTCAGCAATGTCGCGCAACACAAGGGGTTTCATGGCCTCGTCGCCATATTCCAGAAAGCTTCGCTGGCGCTCAACAATAGCTGTAGCTACGCGTAAAAGTGTCTCGTTACGGCTTTGCAAGCTTTTGATAAACCAACGCGCTTCTTGGAGATGGTTGCGCATGAAATTGTTGTCATCGCTTTTGTCCGCTCTCTTCACCATGCCCGCGTACAATGCATTGATGCCCAATTTAGGTGCAATGTCGGGATTTAATTCAACACGCCAGACGCCTTTGAACTTTTTCACAAATACATCGGGAACAATGTACTCATCATGATCGTTGACTATTTGTCTGCCCGGGCGTGGGTTAAGTGATCGAATAAGTGCGATTGCGTCCTGTAATTGTTCGTCATTGATCTTTAGTAGGCGTCGTAGTCGCGCGAAATCATGTGCTGCTAAAAGGTCGAGATGTTTTTGTGCAATGCTTTGAGCGTGCGTTACCACGTCCGACACTGGCAATTGAGATAACTGTATATTCATGCAGTCGCTGGCGTCGCGAGCAGCACAACCTGCTGGGTCAAGATGTTGTACAAGGTGCAGAACAGTTTCGAATTCGTCCAGTGCAAACTCATCCGCTGGATCTACGATATCTCGGTTTAGTCCATCTATTAGGGTATCTACTTCGTCCAGCAAGTAGCCATTGTCATCTACCGCATCGATAATCGTCTCTGCAATAACCTGATCTCGCTCTGACAGAGGTGCAAAGCGTATTTGTTCATTCAGGTGGTCCTGAATACTGGTGATGCCTGCGTTGTGGAATTCAGTAAAGTCTCGCGATTCTCCATCGCTGCCTGAGGAGCTGGAGGTGCTGTTTGAAGGAGCTGACTCATAAACATCATCCCAAGCGCTATCCACTGGAAGCTCTTCGGGCAAGATTTCGTCTGAATTGCTGGTGCTTTCGCCGGCTAACTCAATTTCCCCAGCCGCCTGGCTTTCCTCGGCCCGCGCTTGCTCGGCTTCCTGCTTGGCCTCACGTGTTTCTCTGGATTCGTTAGCTAGGTCGGATTCGCGAGGTTCGGTGCCCTCGTCATCCTGCATTTCCAGCATCGGATTACTTTCAAGTGCTGTTTGGATTTCAGTCTGAAGTTCAAGGGTTGACAATTGCAGCAACTTGATAGCTTGCTGTAGCTGCGGCGTCATGGCCAGAGATTGGCCCATCTTGATTTGCAGTGATTGTTTCATTCAGCGAATTTCTCGACTTTGAGCTTGGATAAGAACGGCACGATTCTTTTATTGCATGCAATAAGGTGACCTTTTTGTGAATTAGTGGTCAAACTATCGCATTACAGAATTGTAACCTCCTGCTGGTATGCCAAACACTATCTGGAAAATTGCCTATCGGCTGGCTATGCAGTTGGATTCAAGATGAAATCTAATCCCTTTCTCAGATTTTAAAGTTTTCGCCCAAATACACGTTGCGCACCTCCTCGTTGGCAAGCACGTGTTCAGGGGTGCCCTCAGCAATGACAGTACCTTGGCTGAGAATGTAGGCTGTGTCACAGATTCCCAAGGTTTCGCGCACGTTGTGATCGGTGATCAGAACTCCGATGCCACGATCTTTAAGGTGTGTAATGATCCTTTGAATATCCATTACTGAGATTGGGTCGACGCCTGCAAAGGGCTCATCAAGCAAAATAAATCCCGGATCAGCAGATAACGCACGGGCTATCTCTACACGCCGTCGTTCGCCGCCTGAGAGGCTGATGCCTAAGCTATCCCGAATATGCGTGATTTGCAGTTCTTCGAGCAAATTTTCCAGTCTTGATTGTCGCTCGCTACCGTTTATGCCCTTACGTGTTTCTAGAATCGCCATTATGTTCTGGCTTACGGTCAATTGCCTGAAAACGGAGGCCTCTTGCGGCAAGTAGCCAACACCGAGTCTTGCGCGCTCGTGCATTGGATGGGCTGTAATATCTTTACCATCCAGTGTAATAGTGCCTTTGTCTGATTTCACCAATCCCACTACGATGTAAAAGCAGGTTGTTTTTCCGGCACCATTGGGGCCTAGCAGTCCAACCACTTCGCCGCTTTTTACCGATAAGGAAACGCCTTCTAGAATGCTGCGCTTTTTGTATGCTTTGTGAAGGCCGCTAGCGATTAGAGTGCGGTGTTTGAGCGGGCTATGCTCGCTCATTGGCTGCTTTTAGGGGGTTGGATTTGAATACTGACGCGACCACTAGAGCCTCCACCTTCGGCACTGACTTTTTGGGTTTCGGCGTTAAAAGTGATTTTTTCGCTAGTTAGGTCTTGTTGCGGTTGCGACAATTTCGCTGAGCCTTTTAGAATCAAGGTGCCATTGCGAGCATCGTAAATCACCGTCTTTGCTTCTCCGCGCATCAGCTCTCCGGCTTCGTTTTCCTGTTCAAAGCGAATGGGTTTGCCGCGCCCTTCGATAACGCTGAGCGCATTATTTTCAAGAGAGATAGAAATAAATTCTGCGTTGATCTTCATGCTGCCTTGGATAATCTGCACATTGCCAGAAAGGGTCTGCAGTCCGGCTTTCTCGTCGAACTCTGAGGAATCTGCTCGAACATCAATGGGTTTGCTCAGGTCGCTTTGGCGTGCCACGCCGTTTGATTGAATTAGCAGCAGCAGCACCAACGCGAAACAAAGTCGTATTAGTGTTTTCATTCGCAGTGATCGATGGGTGTCATGGGTTAGTTTTCGCGCTTGGATTCAGAATCAAGCAGGTTGCTGGGCAATTGGTACCGTGCAACCACATTGGACAGTAGCTGTAGTCGTCCATCATCGATCTCGGTGCGAAGTCCAGTGGCTTTCAGTTGCCAGGTTGGAGCAACGATCTCGACTTCCTGGTCGGTTTCTACCCAGTTGTCAGTATTGGCTATCCGCAAGCTCTGTGTTTTCATCACGATATTTCCCAAGTAACCGTTACCATCATTCGACGGTAGAACCCGATTGACTGTTACATCGCCCGTAAGAGTAATCAGATCTGGTACCGGATCAAAGCGTCCGTTTTGGGATTTCATAAACCACCTCACGTTATCGCGTCGTAATTCTACTCGGGGTTCGGTAATTTGTGACCGATCGTCTGCTGGGTAATGTGCCAGCGTTTCGCCTTCAAGCTGGTATTCAACGGTACCTTCTACATTGAACCTGCGTGTCGTGAATTCGCTAAGATAGTAATCAGATTCGGTTGCACTCATATCAATGGTGTCTTCTGTTTCTACGCTACTCGACGTATCCACGCGGTCAATAAGCACCACAGTAAGGATAAGCAGGGGTAGTAGTAGCCAGTAACGAGTGACTAATCTTCTGAGCATTTAGACGACTCCGGCAGAGAGCAGAGCGTGCATGGTAACGATGCCCACTAAAGTGTTTTCTCTGGTGACAGGGAGTGCTGTAATTTTGAGTTCTTGCATTCTTGACACCGCTACAACAGCCAGTGCGTCGCTGTCGATGGTGGCAGGCTTGACAGTCATAACTTCGTTGATACACAGAGAACGAATATCAATATTTTTTTCTAGGGTGCGGCGTAAATCGCCATCAGTAAATACGCCGCTCAATTGCTGCTGTTCATCGACTAGTGCCACGATACCTAGGGCTTTGCTGGAGATCTCTACCAGTGCTTGGGTAAGGGAAGTAGTGTCGAGGCACATCGGTAAATTGGCGTCGCTAAACATCACATCTGACACCTTGACCAACAGGCGTCTTCCGAGTCGACCTCCTGGGTGTGAGCGTGCAAAATCTTCTTCGGTAAATCCGCGAGCGCCGAGTAGTGCAATGGCTAGTGCATCTCCTAACGCAAGTGTGGCCGTTGTGCTGGCGGTGGGTGCAAGGCCCAGTGGGCAGGCCTCTCGCTCAATCCTCGTACTCAACACCACGGTTGATGCGTGTGCAAGTGGCGAATCGGGTTCGCCACATAGGCTAATGATGGGAACTCCTAGACGTTTCACGCCCGGAATCATAGTCATCAGTTCTTCTGAATTGCCCGAATAGGAGATGCTGACAAGCACATCATTGCTCTTGAACATACCCAGATCGCCATGGCTGGCTTCAGCTGCGTGTACAAAAAACGCAGGGCTGCCTGTGCTTGCCAGAGTGGCAGCCAGTTTTGCTCCAATATGGCCAGACTTGCCTATACCACAGACGACTATTCTGCCTTCGCATGCCAGTAAAATCTCACAGGCCTTGTGGAATTTATCATCTATTCGATCTTGTAATGCAAGCACGGCATCGGCTTCGATGCGCAGAACTGACTTTGCTAGCGTTGCAAGCGCGTTTCTGTTTGTAGCCTTGGTGATCAATTTCGTTGAATGTCAGTTCTGCTGTCAGGGCTAACCCAATCTGTCTAGTTCGTCTAGTTCGTCTAGTTCGTCTAGTTCGTCTAGTTC
>JALZWO010000068.1 GCA_023300375.1 Granulosicoccus sp.
TACTCGGGGTTTCGTTCAGCCCACCCGGCAAACACACGCTCTAGCGCTACAACTGCGTAGTACAAGACGATGCCCATAAATGCCAGAGCCATTAGAACGGCAAACATAAGTGGGTAGTCCGAACTGATCTTTGCACTGTCGAACAAATGACCCAATCCACGACCATGTGGTTCAATGATTTCGACAAGATTAGTTCCTATAAATGCCAAGGTTACTGAGACCTTCAAGGCACCGAAAAATTCGGGCAGTGTTTTAGGTAGTGCTATCTTTCGAAAGATCATAAACTTGGATGCACCCAGTGCACGCAGAATGTCGCGGTACTCCGGTTCCAGCGTGTTCAGACCGATAGACACCGAAACGGCGATTGGGAAAAACGAAATCATGAAAGCCAGCAAAATGGTATTCATATCGTGTTCGCCTACAAACATCAATGCAATAATTGGCACCACCGTAGCTTTCGGTATAGCGTTAAAACCCACCAATAGTGGATACAACGCATCCCGAGCAGTTCTCGACAGCCCCATCATCATGCCCAATAACGTGCCGAAAACAACAGCCAGTAACAGGCCAGCCACGGTGCGCCACAACGTTTGCCATCCGTAGGTTACAAACAAGGCTTTGTATTGCCAGAAGGCTGGCCACACATCTGAGGGTGAGGCCATTTTGTAGTCGGGCCACTGATTTACCCAAACCAGCAATTCCCACGAGATCAAAAACACAATGATGGCGGATAAAGGCACCAGAACTTGTCGGACTGTCATGAATTGCTTCCCGTAGAACGACCTTGAGCAAGCTGAATCTGATGCCTGAGTGTGGCAAGCATATCTATGGATTGCTGTGTGTACAGATCATCCAGAGTGCGCTCATGATCTATCCGCACGGGTAGCGTGAATTGGGCTTTAGCTGGCCTGCCGGAGAGCACCACCACCTCATCAGCCAGAAACACGCTCTCGCGTAGATCGTGCGTAATAAGCAATGTAGTAAAGGGTTCCTCTGCGCGCAACTCATGCATGATCTGCCATAGATCCTCTCGGGTAAACGCGTCCAGCGCACCAAAGGGCTCATCGAGAATCAGCACCTCAGGCTTGTGCACTAACGCACGGCAAAGTGAGGCGCGTTGGCGCATACCTCCAGAAAGTTCTGAAGGTTTTTTATCTTCAAAACCAGCAAGACCAACCAGCGACAACAAACCCAGAGCACGTTCTTTGTGTTCAGCAATAGGCACTCTATCGGGAACAATTTCAAGAGGCAATAACACATTATCCAGAATTGATCGCCACTCCAGTAACACCGGATTCTGAAAGGCCATGCCCACAGTTGATCGTGGGCCTTTGACAGGCTTTCCATCCAGAAACACATCGCCGCTGTCCGGTATGAGTAGCCCCGCCACCAGTCTAGTTAACGTGGATTTCCCACAACCTGATGGACCCACTACAGCCGTGAATTGCCCTTTCTTTATCGAAAGATCGAGCGAGTCCAACACGGGTAGCGGTCCACTACCGGTGTTGAATGCGTGACTAACGGCCTTGATCTGTATTAGTGAAGGTTGATCGCTGGGCAGAGATGCTTTGACGCTCTTCTCGCTATCATGTGTCATGTACTACTTCAGGCTAAAGTTATCTGCTGGTAAGAAGCTGTCATCGAAATACAATGCCACGTCAGGCGCATTCTCAAACTCCATGTTTTGCTGAAGCTGCTCAAGAGCCGCTTGCATCCGTGCCATATCGATACCGCCCATACCGTTCTCCAGGGTGTATTCGGTAACGACATTGGCATCGATGGCCAGTTGTAGTCGGCGCTGCTCTAAAGCAACATCTGCTGCTGGGTTTCGCTTGGCGACAGCTTGCGCTCCCATGGCAGGATCATTGATAACATCTTTCCAGCCTGCTGCAACTCCTGCCAGAAATCCCTTGACCACTTCCGGGTTTTCGCTGGCATAGTCAGTATTCACAATAATAGCGTTGCCATACAACTGCAAACCGTGGTCAGCCATGAGTATGGTTGAGATATCGTCCTCTGGAACACCTAGACGGACCAAGTTCAGATAAGAAGAAAAAGAGAATCCCGTTACCGAGTCAACCTTGCCTTCGGCCAGCATCGGCTCGCGAGTTGGGAATCCTACTGGCTCTACCTTGATAGTATCCATATCAATACCCGCAGCTGCGGCGAATGCTGGAAACTGTGCCCATGCGCCATCAGGAGGCGGCGCACCCAACACACGCCCTTCCAAATCTTTTGGAGCACTAACACCCAAGGATTTTCGACCGATGACAGCGAATGGCGGCTTGTCGTAGATCATCATGATGGCTGTAACAGGGGCACCAGGGTTTTTGTCAAGGAACTGAATGAGTGAGTTGATATCGGCGAAGCCAAATGGAAAAGCGCCCGTGGCGACTTTCGGGATAGCCGCAAGTGAGCCTTGGCCTGGTGATATTTCAACATCCAGTTCTGCGTTTGCGAAGTGCCCGTTATCTATTCCAGCAAAGAATCCGGCAGAAGGGCCCTCAAACTTCCAGTCTAGGGCAAAGGGAACTTTTGTTGAAGCGTTTGCCACGCCTGCTGCCGCAACTACAGACAGTGCACCTAGCGAAATAAGTGCCGTACGTAAGCTCTTGCGGATGGTTGTTTGCGAATGACGCTTGATGCAGAGAGACATATTTTTCATGTTATTTAGCCAATTTTTGGTAGTGTAATATATAACGTGTGTCAAGGAAAATGCCAAATAAAAAGCGATTTAAAAACAACTGCTTACATGAAAACCCCACATCCTTACAAGCTTGACTTGCATTGTTTTAGTGCTTTTCTGCGTGTATGCGCACTAAGGCAGTGCCTTCGATTCGCAACCCACTCAATTGCAATTTGCAGCGCATTAGGTGACAAGAGCGTTAAATGACTGGACCACCGATCATAAACTCAGATCGGTTACGCCAGATTCTATTTTCGGTGCTACGAGTGATAGTTTTCAGAGTCTCTCTCATTTTAGCGGCTCTCAGCCATTCGAACTTTGAGTGCTGCCGTACAATTATCAAAGGGCGAAACAGGCAGCCTACTCTCAACTACAGGCTCTAATCTCTACCACTGATTGTACGAAAGAAACTTTCCACTCATTTTGACTTCGATACGGTCACCCTTGGGATTAGGTACTTTCTCCACACTCATCTCAAAATCGATAGCGCTCATGATGCCATCGCCTCCTTTTTCATGAATCAGTGCTTTTAACGTTTCTCCATAGACACCGACTATTTCATGGAAGCGGTAAATGCAAGGGTCGGTGGGCACAGTTTGTGGAAATACCTTGTTCGGGCACTCCGCCAGAACAATAGATACGTCTTCCGGTAAGTCCAACAGTTCAACTAATAGGTCTGCTTTTTCTTTAGGTAATGAATTCATACCCAAGCAGGCCGACGTTGTGAATACCTCAGACATGCCAATGGTCTTAGAGATCACCTCCCAACTTAAATTAAGCGCTCTTTTTCTAGCCATGATGGCATCAGTCACTTCAGACATGGACAAGAGAGATGGAAGCAATACAGGTGAATTGATTTCTTTCATGATTGAGATCCTGTAACAAGGGATGGAGAAAGTTCTTGAATATCTGCCAGAGTATTGTTCTTGGCGTCATATTCAGATGATTGCTCGGCTAACAATCCTGGTCGGACGGTTTTTGGCTTATTGTTTCTGGTGTCGCTCGTACCCGCACTTTCATCTGTCAATATTTTTGACCGAGTAGTAAGAAAATCAACCAGATGATTTCTTATGAAGTAGTACGCAGGGTGGTGAATAATCTCTGCACGTTTGCGAGGCCTGGGTATATCGATTACAACGCTTTCAGCAACAGTTGCATTAGGAATGATCCTTAACTTGCTTACGCGTCCAATTCGGAAATCTCGCTTTCACACCAAACATGACATTTTTCAAAGCGCTCATCCAAGGAAGTAGAGAGTAGTTTTGAAAGACGACACCTCTGTCGAGGCTTGGGCCGCATACCTCACGCCCCTCCATTATTACAACACCACTGGTTGCTGTGTCTAGGCCTGCAAGGACGTTAAGGATCGTTGATTTTCCACAGCCCGAATGGCCAATGATGCAAACAAATTCTCCCTTTTGAATATCGAAATTTGCATTTTCGAAAACAGTTAACGGCTCACCACCATCTGGAGAAGAGTAACGACGGGTAAGGTTTTGAATTTCCAATAACGTTTTTTGTGAAGCGCTCATGTTCTATTCCTGATATTCCACGGCTGACTGAACTCTGGCAAAAAAACGGTCTAGCAACATACCAACAAAACCTATAACCATAATGGAGAAAATAACGCTGGTGAGATCCAGATTGTTCCACTCGTTCCACACGTAGTAGCCGATACCAGTTCCTCCGACAAGCATTTCTGCAGCAACAATTACCAACCAGGCAATACCAATTGATATGCGCATGCCAGTAAGAATGGTTGGTGCGGCAGCAGGAAGTATCACCGTTATCGCTGTACGAAAATTCCCCAGCTCGTGAGTTCGCGCTACGTTGACCCAATCATTTCGAACATTAGCAACACCAAAAGCCGTATTGATAAGCATTGGCCATATTGAACATATGAAGATAACAAAAATAGCTGATGCCTCACTGTCCTGAATTATGAACAATGCAAGTGGCATCCAAGCCAAGGGAGAAATAGGCTTTAGCACTTGTATGAAAGGATCTAGCGTTTTGTAGGCTAGTGTTGACATACCTATAAGAAAACCCAAAGGTAACGCAATGAGCGCAGCCATAAAATATCCACTGAGCACTCTGTATAGGGAGTACGCTATCTGAATGCCAATACCTTTATCGTTTGGCCCATTATCATAAAATGGATTAGACAGTTCTTCATACGCTTTAGAAAAAATGGCCGATGGAGGCGGCACACGAGCTTCGTCCGCAGCACCTCCCATCAGCATTTCGTACTCGGTCATGTTCTCGGCATTCTTAACACTAGGAGTCAATATTTCCCAAGCACCGAGCAATACTGTTAGTAACAGAAATGATAATAATGGCGCTTTGAATGTCGAGTTCATGTTGCTTTAACCTTTTCCTATTGCGAAGCTTTTTACATAGGCTTCCGGCTTATCGGGGTCGAAGGTCTTACCCATGATGTCGTAGCTCATATAGGTTTTATTAGGTGGCTCCAGACCCAAGCTACGCATCACCGACGCACAATCCGCAGCGTTGTAAACTTGTTCTGAAATACCCTTGTAATCAACATCACCCTCTATGTATCCCCATCGCTTCATTTGAGTCAGGATCCAAACACCCATTGAGTGCCACGGGAACGGGTCGAAATCAATTCTGTCAGGCACATCCTTAATATTGCCAAGCCCATCGGCATACCGGCCAGTCAATACCTGAGAAATGACAGGCACTGGCTGGTTAAGATAATTTTTTGGTGCAATAGCTTCTGCAATTTCCTGTCTGTTCTCAGCAGGGCTTGCGTATTGCGTGGCATCAATGAGCGCCTTGAGTAAGTTGCCATAGGTATTTGGCTTAGTCTCAGCAAATTCAGCACTACACGCAAATGCACAACATGGGTGACCATCCCATATGTCCTTGGTTAACTTATGGATAAACCCTACTTTCTCCCAAACAGCCCGTTGATTAAATGGATCAGGCGATAAGTAGCCATCTAAGTTGCCAGCTCGCAGGTTCGCCACCATCTCTGGTGGCGGAACTACGCGAATCTGGATGTCTACATCAGGATCTAGTCCAAATTCTGCAACGTAATACCGAAGAAGAAAGTTGTGCATCGAATATTCAAACGGCA
>JALZWO010000069.1 GCA_023300375.1 Granulosicoccus sp.
ACATTTGTTGCCTTGTACTCACCCTACTGTAGTGCAGGAGATCTTCAATCATATGCTGCATTCGATTGGCAGTAGTTTTTATTAGATTGATATCTTCTTGTGCCTCTGGGTCAAGATTAGCCGCATGATCCTTTTGCAACCAACCCGCCAGCAAATCTATGTTTCTGAGCGGCGCACGTATGTCATGCGATAAAATCGCAGCAAATTCTTCCAAATCCTTATTTGACTGCATTAAGTCTTGATTCATTTGAATTCTTTCTGATACATCTCGTAAGGTTGCAAGCATCGCTGCCTCACCTTCCCATTCAATATCAACCAGCCGCATCTCTGCAATCAAGGGCGCTTTATTCGCCTGTAACACCTCAACTTCTACTGTATTCTCAGACAAGTCGGAATAATGAAAAGGCATGCCCACTAACTTGTCACTGCTTAAACCAAACATGACTTCCGCAGCCGGGTTAACAAATTGAATAACAGCCGCCGTGTTTGTTACAACGATACCGTCTGGTGAGCTATTCACGACGTTATTGAAACGCGAAACGCTTGATAGCAATTCTTTTTCAATACTCATACTTACGGTACCAGTTTTCTATAGCTTAGCTAAACATCGCTAAAGAGTTCTTCAAAACGTTCAGAATCCGAAGTGTGATGGAATTGTGGGTTACCGGTTAATATGCCAGTGATATTGCGGAATGGTTTACCCACGTGCATGCCCTGATGATCTATCGAATATTCTCGTATATCTTTTTCGTGCGAGGAACCGCGCATCTTAAGAACGGCTATCCCACGACTTATTTCACCGAAGAGTTCCACATAACGTAGTAAGACAATTGAATCGGTCACTGTTGAAATATGCGCTTCGGTAACACTAGCACCACCAACAAGTGATGGCGTCACTGATGTGAATACACCAACAGTCTCAACTTGCTTTATGTAGGAAGTTAATCCGATAACAAATTCACGAAAACTTTTCGTTGTGGAGCCTCTTTCTAATGCTGAAAGACTGTCTATTGCAATGCGGGTTGGTTTGAATTGGTCTATGGCTCTTTTTATAGTAATGAGGTGCTCCTCGAGTCCTGTTGTCTCTGGATACACACACATCACTTTCAGTCGTCCTTGATCTTCCATTTTTGCAAAATCGAAACCCCAACCTTCGGCATTTCTAAATAATTGGTCTCGGCTCTCTTCGAACGCAAAAAACAGACTGCGTTCATTTTCTGCGGCACCACTGATAAAACTGGTTGCCATAAGGGTTTTTCCCGTACCCGTTGCACCAGAAATAAGAACAATAGAATCTTTAAAAAAACCGCCTCCACACATTTGATCCAAGACTCCGATACCGGAGTCGACTCGAATGGTAGATGAACGATGGTCGAGGCGCACGGTGGCTAGTGGTACGCCTACAATGCCTCCATCCGCAATAATACTAAAAGGATGTTCCCCTTTTTGATGCCCGGTACCACGAAATTTAAGTATTTCCATGGTACGTCTACGACTCTCACTCTCTAAAACATTTCGAAGAATAATGACGTTGTCGGCAACAAATTCTTCAATGCCATGGCGAGCAATATCACCGTATTCTTCACTGCGCTCTGCGGTTAACAGCGCTGTGACATTAAGTTTTTTAAGCGCAATCGATATACGTAGCAGTTCGTTGCGTACGACATGTCGATCATCGAATTTACTAAAAATGGCGCCGAGTGAATCTATGGATACCCGAGTTGCGTTAACCTTCTTAATCGCAAACTCAATTCTTGCCAATAATGCACCAAGATCGTAATTACCACTTATGGTTACCGAATCTTCGGTGCGCGGGGAAGCGTCAACGAATTGCCACAAACCTTGCTCTTCCCATTGTTCAATTTGCCAACCAAAACTAGCCATGTTTTGACGTATGTCGTTGGGCGTTTCTTCAAAAGTAACGAATACACATTTTTCCTTGCGCAAGGTGATGCCACAGGCTAAATATTGAACAGCAAACACCGTTTTTGCACTTCCTGCTGTACCCGCAAGAAGGGTAGTCCTACCTTTGGGTAGTCCGCCGTTTGAAATCGCGTCAAAGCCAGAAATTCCTGTGGCTAGTTTTTGAATAGTAGATGTAGTGGACATGTCTAGTTCTAAACTCTCAACACTGGACAACGGGTGTCAAATCGAGCCCGCGAATAACCATTGGTTGGTTCGAAAGGTCACCGATAATTCTTCTCTCCGGTTGTGGAGAGACTTTAATGAGGGTTGGGGTCGCAAGAATGAATTCATTTTCCGCTGCTTGCGGATCCTCTTGTACATCTACGACGATTAGTTCGTAATCACCAATACCAAATTGAGAAAGAGTAAGTTCGAGATTAGCAATTGCTGAGTCTGACCTCATTGAACGACCAGATACGTAGAGTTTCATAATGAGCCTGCTCATTGGATTTCTGCGTCAATTGCTGCTGATCTGGGTTGTTCTTTCAGTTGATCTTTATAGAAATAGCAAAGATGACCAAGAAGCCCCGATAACAAATACCTGGCTTCTTGATGACAAAGCTCATTCTTTTGTTCTGGCAATTCCGCTAGCACCACTCGCACACTGATTGTGTGAGCGTCAATAGCGTCTTGAGGGGTAGCGTGGCCACGACCAAGTAGCGTAGCAGCTTGCTTAAGTAGCTCCGACACATTCATCGGCTTTACTTGATACTCACGCCGATTCATAAGATATAAAAGTAATTCCCGATATGCAATTAAGACATTCTTGTAGGCATTGGGTTGCCTTATTCTGAATGCTTCACTGTCTCCATTTGACTTAATACGCTTCTGAGGTTTGTCCGGTTCATGAGACTTTAAGCGCTGTAGTTCAATTTCTCTACGATCGATCTGTCTGGCACTATGAAGCTCAGCCAGCAAATTGTAACGCTCAACCGCATACCGTAGCGTTCGAGACAGCAACAGAGGTTCCATCTGGTCTTTGAACAGATAATCCTGTGCCCCGTGCATTACAGCTTTAAGTGCTGTCTGCTCATCTTTAGTATTGGACATCACTACGATAGGCGTTGAGGTGGATGTCGCTATTGCATCTATCGTGTCTAAACCAACGCTGTCAGGTAGCGAAAGGTCTAATAATACAACGTCGATGGGTTGAGCTTTTAACGTACAAAGCCCCCGTGCCAAGGTAGGTTCCCAGATTAGCTTGATACTGTTATATTCGCGCAGCGCTCTCTGGAGCAATTTAAAATCAATTTGCTCGTCCTCGATCACTAAAACAATTATTGGCAAATCCATTTTTTCAATACTGCTAAAGGCAGAACATCTTAGGTTAGACGCACATAAACAACCACGTCTCTATGCTTGTAAGTGTACGCCTGTTCACAGCTTATAGTTTTGTAGAAAGGGTTCGGCCTGCGCCAAACAGAACGTTATTTACTTAGACTATACGTTACGTAATATTGTGGCTAGAGCTTTAATTTTTCTGGACTGTCTAGTTTGCTTTAGATAGCTGTAACGCCGCCAGTACCCATAAGGCTTTCCAACCCGACAAATTAGTCTTATAAGAGATAACGTTAAAAATCGACGGTAAGTCCTACAATGCTTCGTGATTCAGCTGATTGAATTTGAGAGATTGTCCGATGAGATTTAATGATAACTTGATCACACTTTTTGCGTTTCGCATAACACCGTTAGTCTTGAGTCAGAACGTTACTTTTAAGGCTTTACTGGGTATGTAACGTCATATTCGGTGCGCCTTGTGGTCACTTTTACTCCCCATATGTCTTTAAATGTTCTGTCGGCTGCTCAGGTGATTTGACATGGCTCAGACAAAGACATCGTGACCTAAAGCTAAATACACAAGGAAGCACGAGATCACGGATGTATGTGTTAAGTGAGCGCCTCTAAGCATCAAAAGTCTAAGCTCAGGCAAATATAAGCTCAGGTGCCTATTGGATTAATCAGTGGTGTACTACTTCCGTAATTCCCAATGCAAAAAGGCCGTCTCGGAAGAGACGGCCTTGATGGACGATA
>JALZWO010000070.1 GCA_023300375.1 Granulosicoccus sp.
GCCTATGGCCCAGTGCTCGATAACCTCACCGATTCATTATTGCATCTGTTACCAGCAAGCCTTGGGGGTGCGGAAGGCTTTATCGCAGGCTCATTGGAAACCTTGGTGACTAGCTACAACACCAACAACGGTAATATTGAGGCAGTAGCCCGCGATCTAGCCAACTTTATAGGCACTCAAACCGGGCAAGGTATCCTTGCTGGCCAATCCGGTAATGGTGGTACTGCAAGCCTGACACTGGGCTCAAGTGGCGAACGGGTTGCTGGAGTTCAACAAAGCCTGATTGAACTTGGCTATCTGGAGCTCGATAGTGTCTTACTGGGTGAGTTCGATCAAACAACCGCTAATGCAGTGGATCGATTTCAGAGTGATCAGTTAAATGCGCTGCGTGAGCTGGAACACCAGCCAACAAGCTCAGCACCCGGTGCTCTCGACGATAGGCCGTTTTCCGAGCAATTCACCCATCTACTCGACGAACAGTTTCGTGGTGAGGTGGGGGAGCTAACGGCGCGGTTGTTGGAGAGTCCGCTTGAGGTTGCCGGGGATACCGATGGCGCGGGCAGCAACAGCATTGATGCTCAAACACCTTATACTCACTCGGGTGACATCGGTCGTGAATCTGATCCTGCATCAATCCGTCAGTTGCAACAACGCCTAAATGCATTGTCGGGGGCTACAAACAATCCAGCGTTACATACCGGTACTGTAGATGGTCTCTGGGGCGAGCAAACAGAAGCTGCGCTGCTAACATTTCAAGAAGATCAACTGCGGTTACTGAACACTGTGTTGTCCGTCAGTGAAGATGGGCCAGCTCATCGGGTTGAGTTTGTTGAAAGGCTGCGCAATGAGTTAGTGGAAGAGTTCGCTCTGCAAAAAGCGGGGAATATCACCGGCTTGTTGTTGAGCCAACCGTTAACAGACACCAGTGCGTACGAGCTGAATATAGCGGTGAATGCACCCTTGTCAGGCGCTGAAACGCAGGCCGCTTTCGAGTCTTTGGGGGACGAGTCTGCCGGTGGTGTTATTGAAGTATCCTTCTTTGGCCTTTTTAGATCCACTGAACGTGAACGTTTGTTGGACATTAATCAGTTTCTGGAACAAGCAGACTATCTGGATGTTCGCTCAGTAGTTGACCAGTTGACACCGGAAAACCTCCAAAAACTGGGAAGCTCACTGGATACATTGGATGCGGGTGAGTTAGCCGATTTTGTTGATAATCTCGCACCGTCATTGAACGCCGATGAGCTCTTTGGGATTTTTACAGCGGCATCCACTGAGACCCGGATTAAGCTTGTAGAGGCAGCGTTTGATTCAGGTGATGAGGCTCTACAAAGTACCTTTGCGGATCTGGCGCAACGCGAGCTGTTGAGGACCGACACGCAGCTTGGTAAAGGGCTGAGTGGTGCTGATCGTGAACTGATGCTGGACGTGGGTCAGTTGTTACTGGATGTGGCTGGAATATTCGATCCAACACCGGCAACAGATGGTGCTAATGCGGTGATCTCCTTATTGCGTGGAGATTTGTTCGGCGCAGGCTTATCAGCGGTCAGTATCCTTCCGTACATCGGTGATCTGGCAAAAGTTGGGAAGCTAGGCAAGTGGGCGCAGACGGTCGAAGTGGCGATTGAGCGGATGAACGATGCGCATCTGGCGCCTGTTATCAGGCCGTATCTGGAGAAGCTGTCTGCACTGATGGATTCTGCTCAAGGCGTAGTTTGGAATAATCTGCCGACTAACGTTCGCACTACGCTGGACGATTTAAAGACAAAAATTAAGGATAAGATTGATGACAGTCTGCAGGGCCTGCCTGTTTTCAAAACTAACCCGGTTGATATCAGACGTGCTGCTAAAAATTGGCATCCCAGTAAACAGGCTAGATTTGAAGCAGCAGATAATTTCTACAAGAATGCCGGATTCAAAGATTATGACAGCCATCTCAGAGGAATAGACTTTGATAAAGCTGTGGATGTGGTGTCTATTAAGCAAGGCGAGAAGCTGTATCAGTACACCTACCTTGATCCCAGAACTGGTGAGCCAAAGAGAGTTGGATCATACTTTTATAACGAGTCAGGCATTGATCCGAGCAAACTAGGTTTTGAGATAGATGGAAAAAGTATGATAGAGGTTACATTAGAGGAATCAGGATCTATGTTGAGGAGTAGCGCGGCAGATATTGAAGACTGGAACGGTTCGGGCAAAATATTTCAAGGTGGAGAAACACAGTTATTCTCACCTAACATCGTCCTGAGCGACGTAATAAGAGTAGTGGATTAATTATATGAACAGACACAACGTGTTAAAGAAAATACTCAGTGAATTCTCTAAAGATTCATTGAATGTAAGTGAAATTGGTGTTTTTCAGAAAAATATATCAAAAACGATTAAGCAATATAAGCCGAATGATGCACTGCTAGACAATATTCTTGTTTATCACGATTCCAATGGTCAGATAACAGAGGTTTGTTTTTTTGGCGAAAAATTCTTTTTCTCCCTGAACGAACTATTTGCTGAGATCAAAATGGAGCATAGTTTGAATTACAGCTATAGAGACAACGTAACTAAACTTACATTCTATGAGGAAAATAGGAATACGTTTTTTACATCGATGCTGGACAACAGAGTGGAAATAGACGGTGAAAGTTTAAAAATAACCAATGAGGCTGGAGAAACTACGATACAAGATAGAGACGAAAGAATAGTCAATCACGTGAGTATTAATTTCAAACGCACGTGAACTGTACGAAGGGTTAAGCCGAGACACCTGCGAACTGAGTAAATGTTAGGAGCAAGTCTTGGCATAGAGCTAGCGGGTAAACCGTAACTATTGCTGACTCCTACTACCTTAGAAACTCTACTTCAGAGTTTCCCCGCATTAGCCTAGAACAACGGTAATGTTGAAGCAATAGCCGGCGATCTAGCCACCTACATTGGCACTCAAGCCGGGCAAGGTATCCTTGCTGGCCAATCCGGTAGTGGTGATACTGCAAGCCTGTCATTAGGCTCAAGTGGCGAACGAGTTGCTGGAGTCCAACAAAGCCTGATTGAACTGGGCTACCTGGAACTCGACGGTGTCTTACTGGGTGAGTTCGATCAAACAACCGCTAATGCAGTGGATCGATTTCAGAGTGATCAGTTAAATGCGCTGCGTGAGCTGGAACACCAGCCCACAAGTTCAGCACCCGGTGCTCTCGACGATAGGCCGTTTTCCGAGCAATTCACCTATCTACTCGACGAACAGTTTCGTGGTGAGGTGGGGGAGCTAACGGCGCGGTTGTTGGAGAATCCGTTTGAGACAACGCCGTCGGTAGATCTGATCAGTAATGCTGAAGAGGTTTCGTTGGTTGATCTGGGAGTGGGCTCTAGGGGCCCTGAAGT
>JALZWO010000071.1 GCA_023300375.1 Granulosicoccus sp.
ACACGCTTTAGCCCATAACTGGATTCCATCAGATCAAGAAAATCCGAATACCGTGGTGGCAGTTCACCGGTCATTGGAACGGCTTTCAATTCGGTTAACGCAGCATGTCGCTCTGGCGTCATGGTAATCAGGATCAGTTCCGACTCAAGATTCTCTTGATAGCGTCCGAATGTTTGGTCAGTGACGGGTTTGCCTGCTGTCGATGGAGCAGGGATGGATATGCAACCTGCTGTGGCGATACACAGCATGAGCAAAAATAGGTATTTATACGTGTTAATCAAATTCTCCTATGCAACTTGGGTCTTTAATCATGATACTAACAGCCAGCTGTACATTGTACTGGGCTAAGCTCATACAGACACTCTACAGGGATACCGATTCACCGGTGCCCCTGCGCAGAGCGTTTTACCTTCTTACAATGGCTTTATATTTATTGGATCTGCTGTTGAATAAATTCAGGTAAATCAGCCAACGATGCCAGTGTTGGAGGGTTGGTGGTTAAATCCAAGACTTCAATGTTATCGGCTCCGGCACCGTCAGCGATCGCACGTGCTGTGCAGACAACGTACTCAACATTGCGAAGACTCAGCGCAACTCGCAGCCCATCATCATCTGTTCGCACGCCTGCATCGAAGTCATTGGCAATACCGCGTAAACTAAAACGAACCAGATGATCCAGAGATAGCGCTGTTAATTCTGACGGATTAGTTGAACTATCAAGCACCGTACAGAAGCCGGGTGATGTTGAAACACTCACCGTGGGAAGGTACGTATTGGCGTCGAGAAAAATGCCATCGAAATTTAAACTTCCGTCTGTGCCTGGTGGGCTCACATTAAAAAAGGGTGCTCCAGTGGAATACGAATTGCTGTCTCTCTCCTCTGCCAAGAGGCCAAAAGCAACCACATCGATGCCCTCGCCGCCGTCAAAAAAATCACTGCCATCTCCCGGTGCCCAAATGAAGATGTCGTTACCATTGCCACCAAAAGCGCGGTCGCGGTTATCAGAACCAAGGTCGTCCGCATCAACGTTGGAATTAAAATCCTCTGTACCGCCTATCAATACATCGTTGCCATCGCCTCCCAGTAAAACATCCACTCCCAGTGCACCAATTAATACGCTATCGGTTGATTCAGCCTGCAGAACGTCGCCGCTACGCAGGCTTTGATTGGGTGCTCCACCAGGCCCCTCAGGATTGAGTGACAATAGGGAGCTGCCAATGTTGTTCAAATCGATTCCCTGTAGTACTACCCGAACTGGTTCTTCTTCCTGCTCGTCGTCTGGTGCTGGTATTGATGTCTGATCGTTTGAGCCCGGTATTACCGTCTGATCTTGCTGTGGTGGTAATAACGCCTGATTGTCTTCGTCATCTGAGCTGCTACAGCCAACCATCAGGAATGTGAGAAGAGAATAAACGCCAACCTGGTAAGTGAGTGCCGTTCTTTTTCTTGTAGGTTTTACGAAATTCATAGTAGTTATATTCCGGTTTGATGAGTGGTTTGTTTATTGAATAAGTTGGAATGCTTGCGTGGGCAATTGTGTGACATCGATTGGCGTTGGTGGGGTGGTGGTAAGATCTAGCGCCACAATCTCTCCAGTGGTCGATCCACCGCACACCAGATACTCCGTGTTAGTCAAATGCACAGCGATACGCAGTCCGGTATCTGGGTTTGACGTATCAGCCGCAGGGCCACGAAGTGTGAATCGAACGAGGTGATCAAGACCTAATGCCGATAGCTCAGTTTGCTCGGCTTCACTGCTGCTGCCGTCCACAACCTCACAGAATCCCGGACCACCGGCTACGTTAACGATAGGTAGTCCTGATGATGATTCGATATAGATGCCATCAAAATCTTGGCTTCCTGCGGCTGCAGGTGGATTCACACTAAAAAACGGGGCACCCACTTCATTGCCATCGGCGTCACGCTGCTCACCGATCAATCCCAGCATAAGGACATCGCTTCCGTCACCACCGTCGAAGAAATCGTTGCCGTCGCCCGGAGCCCAAACGAATACATCGTCACCTGATCCACCAAAACCTCTATCGCGATTTAGGGGGTTAAAATCCTCGGTGCCGCCAATCAGAATGTCGTCTCCATCCAGCCCGAACAGTACATCTATTCCTAATGCACCAATCAAGAGATCATTCTCCTCGGTACCACTCAGTGCATCGCCAAGCTGGAGGCTTTGATCGCCGCCACCGTTACTTCCCCTGTTCGCTGAGAGAAAGTCCCGCACATTGTCATCAACCCCGACGAGGGCATTTTGATCAGTTCCTATCACTACCTCAGCACTTGCTGTTAGGGAGATACCTGCCGACAGAGAAACTAGTGCTAAAACTGATAAGTGGATTGTGCTGAGTCTTTTATTTGATGACATTATGTTGATCTCCGAATGTTGCTGTAGAAAGGCGGTGTGAGCGAATTGTTAAGCGCATTATTTAGACAATAAAGTGGAATCATCAAACGGTATTGGGTAGTACTGGAGGTTTGAAAACACTACCAAAACCTATTTCCCCAATGAATTAATCGTGTGGAATTAACTGATTCAAACGTAGGTGCCAGCTTGGCGTGTAACGGTTCATGTCACCAAGCAATTAATTTTTGTTTTTGGCTATTGACTGTAAATATGACCCGTTGGCGAGCTACCTTGTTGGGACTACGACTGAAACGTCGATCTTCTGCAGAAGGATCTGATAAGCCAGTGAGCAATGAAGCACAGTGCTCTTACCACAAAGCACCTGCCCGTACCACAAAGCACAGTGCCACGACCACAAACAAGGCTGGATTCCCTGAGCTGAGTTTTACTAAAGGTGAGTCGGGAAAAAACTTTTCTTATAAAATGAACCGTTTTGCCATCAGTGGGTACTTACTTACTCAGAAGATGGAATAGAGCAGATGTTATGCTTGCAGCAATTCTAGGCAGCGGGAATCAAATAGCGTTGGATCAGCCAATTGAGAACGAAATGGAACTCATTCGTTCTGTGGCCAAGGGTGACCGAATAGCTTTTGAACGCCTGTTCCGCTCGTATCACGGACGCATCTACAAGTTTTCGATCAGGATGTTGCAGGATCATCTGTTGGCCGACGAAGTGGCCTGCGATACCTTGTATGCGGTTTGGACCAGCGCTGCAAAGTTTCGTGAGCAGTCAGCGGTGTCGTCCTGGATTTTGGGAATTGCCTATAGGCGTTCATTAAAAAGTTACAAACAGAACGCCAGGCACACAGAAAAACGAGAACCTGCCTTCGAAATGGAACATTTGGTGGAATCATCGCCAGATGCTAATCCTGAGGCTTATACCAACAATGCTATGGAGTTGAATCAAGTTCAGACAGCTCTGGCCTCGCTCAGTAGCGACCATCGAGCAGTCATGGAATTGATTGCCTTAGGTTATTCAGTCAATGAAATTGCCAGTATTGTTGGATGCCCGGAGAACACGGTTAAAACCAGAACGTTCCACGCGCGTCGTCAATTGCGAATCGCACTCCAAGATTAATGACTATGTCAAAGCAAATAACTCACTGTCCTGATCATGACGAAATTATGTCGTTGCTGCCTTGGTATGTTAACCAAACGCTGGACAAGGATCAACGAGAGACAGTATCCAGTCACGTCGAGCACTGTGGTGAGTGCCAGCGTGAAATACAGCTGTTAACGTCACTGAACGAGGCTGTACAGAACGATGTACAAAACGATTACAGAGAGCATGCTGATATTGATAAAAATCTGGCAAGCGTCATGAGCCGGATTGATGCTAACGAGCATCAAGTCAATACAAAAGCGTCTGTACCGTCTTTGTTGAAACAAAAAATCAGCGAGTTGTTTACATTTGGCACGGCTGGGTCGGGTGTTCCGTGGGGGGCAACTGCTGTAGCTGGTTTGTTGGTTGCGGTCTTAGGCTTTCAGCTATTCAACGATCAATCCGATAACGTGTATTCAGTGCTTAGCTCATCAGAGGTTGATAATGCCCCCATGCGACTATCTGTTGAACTCACCTCTTCAGAGGATTGGGAGCAGGCGCGTCCTGTTATTCAGCAGAAGATAGACAAGCTTGCACAGCAGGTAGATATCGAGATGAAAACGGATGGCGTGTATTTCATTGCCTTCAAAGACACGGTTGCTGTTACTGAGTTGAGACAACTTATCCTTGATTTTGAAAATGAAGCGCTGATCCAGCGTGTAGAGCTTTTACCTTAGAGATGCCTAGTAGTTAACATGGCAACGCATGTCGAAGAGGACGTGAGTCTAGATATCCCACGTTGGAGACGCATCATGACCAGTCCAGTTAGCATCACGAAACTGAGCTGGCAGTTTAGATAACGACTATCATTATATCTATTGATATGCAGCTTGCCTGACGTAACATGCAATCGCTTAATCCGTGCGTTAATAAAGGCTTCTAGGTCGAGCAATATAACGCGGCGAGAGAGAAGTATCTCGAAGCGTTCTTGAACGATTCGTGTCAATGGCGATGGTCATTTTGGGTAGTTGTGCAGAAACAACGCCAATTGATAGTTGTGTGTATAGACGATGTTGTTTTTAGCAGCACGCTGATAGCCGGTACGCCCGGATGCGTGCGTACCATCAATGACTCGATCATAGCGAGCTAACAATGCCATCAACCACAGTGCCATACGTGTAGCCACCTACCCGGTAGGCGCTCCACCAATAATCAGAATTGGAAAACGTGCCAGTGCACTACTGACCGTGGGGCAGGTACATTGACCGATACATCATTCAAAAAAGACACCGAACAGGGCGATGGCTGCAGCATCATTTATAAGGCTTTGACCTTCGATAATACGTGCGTGTCTTTTTCTGTGCAAGTGATGTGGCCGAAGGTATACTGCTGCTTTGCGCGTATCCCTATGATGAATCATCAGCAACACGACCTGGGTGTATGTACTGATCTGGAGGCTATAGATCAGTTTTTGAATGTTGGTGGTCAATTCCTTGTTGATGCTGGCTGTGGGAACATGCACCTGTCGCACGCCCTGGCTGCACGCGGAGCCCGCGTATTAGCGATAGACCCGGATCCGGTGCAGGCGCAAAAAAACAACAGGGCCAAACCTATTGCCAATGTTGAGTTTGCAAAAACAGGTGCGGACCAGATTCCGGTTGAATCCCACACTGTTGATGGCGTAATATTTCCGTATAGCCTGCATCATATTCCTGCTCATTTGTATTCAGCTGTTTTTCAAGAAATGCACCGTATATTGAAGCCAGATGGTTTTGTGTTTGCAATGGAACCTGTAGCTGAGGGTGACCTCAATGAGGTTATGCGCTTGTTCCATGACGAACAGGCCGTTCGACAATCAGCACAGGATGCACTAGACACATACGGTAAGAGGTATTTTCAAAAGTGTGATGTGATCAAATACCACATTGCCGTTCAATACGGTTCATGGGATGAATACGCCGAACGCTACGCAAACAAATCTTACAATACGAACTACACAGAGGCGCAAGTACGTGCAGATGCCGTGCGCAAGTGTTTTATTGAATTAGGCCAACCAACAGGGTATGCATTTGAGTCACCCATGAAAGTAACCTGGCTGCGACAACTGCGTATTCAATAAGGCATACAGCTCAATTCACAGGATAAACATTGACGTTGTGTTGGTCGTCTTAGGTTGTGGCATTCGTTCTTAGCTAGAAAATCCAGATAGTCCTGTTTGTGTACCTTGCAGACAGTGCTCATATTGAGGGGTCCGGGTGCTTCGGGTTCACTAAAGCCGCTGGCTGATAAGACCTGCACAATGTAGTCCCAGCGTTCAGGGCACTCATAAGGCCGCACCAGCTCACCACCCTAAAGTTTGCCTTTGGGGAAATGCTAGGAGTGTTCGGGGCTTGCGATAGTTCTCATGTTGAGACGTGACTGTTTATGAGTGGTATACGTTCATATCGTGATTAGCGAATAAAATCAAAGATATCCTCCTCACTCGAGTGAAAATG
The DNA here is from genome assembly GCA_023300375.1 of Granulosicoccus sp. Lineage (GTDB taxonomy): Bacteria > Pseudomonadota > Gammaproteobacteria > Granulosicoccales > Granulosicoccaceae > Granulosicoccus. Next base: position 5,954 of record JALZWO010000071.1, read on the forward strand.
CTGTGCGCGAGTTTGCACGAGTAAATAGCTACCGTTTAAGCTCGTTAACTGGGTATAGAGTGGTATTTTTACCGTTCTCACGCACCTAACACCAAGTTTGTGAGCCTGTGGGCAGAAATTTGATTACCATTAGCTTGTACTGTCGATAAATGTCAATCTCTCCTGATAGGAGACAACCGTTTGTCTCTTGCACTAGGACGTTTGCATTACATTAAAACGTATTATTAGGAGTGAACATGAAGTTCTTTCAATTGGCCCTTGTTCTTACTATCGGTGCTGTTCTTTCAGCATGTGGAGGGGGCGGAGATTCATCTCTTCCTGAAACAATGCCCGTACAAGAAGCTTCTGAGTCTAACAATGAACCAGTGCCTGTTGAGAATAGTCAGACATCGGAAGCGATTGAGTCTGTAACCGATGATGCTCCATCGCTGACTGTCGATCCACCAAGCACTGAAGAAAATAGTCAGGACTTAGGCTCCATCGATGATCCAAACTCAAACGAAGTTACTAGCGACAATGTCAATTTGACGTTCCGCGACACTCCCATTCCAGTTCTACCACCACGATGCGTTGGTGCGACAGATAACACCGGGTCGATATTTTGCGTAGATCCGCAAACTCGTGAATTGTCTGCAACCCAGTCTGATGGCAGCCTATGGTGGAGTTTTATCTTGCCTGGATCTAACGATAGCAATGAAATTGAATCAGTTTTGGTGACCAATGATTGGCTTGTTCTAGTGGCTGATCGCTTGCCGACTGCGACAACCCTGACGCCAGTGCAGCGAATGAATCAGTATGAGGCCTCTGTATTTCGAAAAGATGGCATGTTTGTGCAAACGGTTACTTTAACGAATGAACTGATCGGTGGTGATGCGGAAGAACCAAGGGAGGTGATTCAAGTGTCGCTGCCTGCGGTTGCGCATCAATCGGTTACTGGATCTCCTCAAATTACAATCGGATTTAAGCCTTGGGCTGTATCGTTACCCGGAGAGGGCTCGTTACTAGCGTCGTATGATTTGTTAAACGGTGAACTGCTTGCAAGCCAAACCTACGATGATCAAAGTATTTACCGAGTTATGTTAGATGCGGATGGAAGCGGTGTGCTTCAGGTAATTGCAGACTTCGCTGGCAGCACAGAGGTCAACTGGCATGAAATAACAACTCTATCTCGGTTTTCTGACGATACAGTTGACTCTATTTTTTTGGATTCTTCAATTAATTTGTTAAGTCGTGACCAAGCACAACTTAATGCTGGCAACTACCTTGACGTGATTACCCAAGCTCTGCCTTGGATAAACGCCGACAAGCCTAGTGAACTTCTGTTTGGAAGTACAGATATCGTTCCAACTCGAAATTCTCCGTTCACTTTGGATAACTTGAGTTTGTTAGAGCAAATAAGCGATAACCGCCTGCTCTTTGGATGCTCTAATCAAGGATTGGTTACCCGTGATTTCGATGCCAATACATTGAACACGGTATATGAGCTAGACCAATGCAGTAATCTAAACGCAATCTATAGCGGCACGTTACAAGAAAATCTGGGTTCAAGAGGCGGTTTTTCCTTTTCAACTGAAACCCTAACCAGAATAGGCTTCGATGAGAATAGTTCGCTACAGGGCGACGTTCTCTATGTGGGTAGCGATGCTAACAATGTTCCTTCATTTGAAGTCTCTGGGGGGGAATACAATAGTAGTGATCTGTTTATTTCTACCGATACTGAAAACTCATTGAACACCGCGATAGTTGACAATTATCGTTCATTAGCGTTTTTTCAATATGGTCCTCAGAGTGGTAATCAGAATGTCGCTTGTTACACAGCCTTTCAGGACGGTTCGGTAGTTCCTATTGGCCATTTTTTCTGTAACCTCATCCATGTAAGTGGAAGAATTGAGTCGAGCTTTACGGTTAACGCTGAATGGTCGAGCTATAGCCCAGTGACCGTCGATGCTAATCTAGTTTTTGGCAACGACTATTTTGAGAATATCGTTTGGTCAGGCCCTGCGGAAGATGAGCCTGAACTGCCTGCATCTATACCCACATCGCCTGCGTCCGAATTCTATTTTCGTTCGGGTTCAATCGAAATTACGGCTGCCGACAATTCCCGTCTTGTATTGTTACCTGTAGAAAATCAATTTCCGTTAATGAGTGTCAGGCTCTTCGATAGTAACGATCTTGAAACTGGAAATTTTCCGCTCGTATCAGTGAACATTGAGTGTGGTGAGCGTCTTGGCGGTTCGTGTGTTGTACAACGCTGACGTTTAACGTGATCGTTAGGTGAACTACAGGATTCTGACGGTGCATGGCTTACTGGATGGTAGATTCTTGGCATGCCCTAACATGATTTCCACAAAGACTTCAATAAATTCCGTAATGACGAACAAACAAAAAAATGGCGGGATCTTTGTGCTCCACTGCAAAGTCCGTTGGACACACGAACCGAAGGTGACTGGTGGCTGTCGATGGAGCAGGTATTTTTCATGGAATAGTTTCTGGTGACCCACAGCCTGTAAAGAGATGAGGGGCACTGAACGTGTTGCGAGAGCTACTAACTAGATTTCGTCATAGCTACCGTTTACGACTTGTATTATGGCCGATGGTTAGATACTAATTGAAAAAACACTACAGGGTAACAAGCTGTGCCAGTTTTCGAATCTGCGTTGTGCAACAGAAACGAAGACTGGCACCAGTTAAGTACTGAGCCTGAGCGCCACTTATGCAGCTATCAGTCGTTATTAGTGCGTGTTGAAACTCTGATAGGCCGCTTGCGACTGACAAGATAATCTATTGACAATTTACCTGCGCCGTACACCACAAGATACAGCAGTAAAAATACCCACATTGCTCGTTGATCTAATATGGTGGAGTTACTGGCTTTGTCAAAGAACGCTCCCACTGTTTCTGGTCCTACAGCATGAGCGGTGATATCTACAACCGACTGCACAACTACAAAAACGATCATGCCAACTGCTGCCATACGAGTAAACAAGCCGATTAATATCAATACTGGCAATAAGAATTCAAGGTATGTTCCCGCATAAACAATTATTTGATAGGGGAATACCGGCACTTGCGATGCGTCATAACCAAACCGTTCAACAACCGTTGGGATGATCTGGAAAAAAGCATTATCTTGTAATTCGAAAAAGCCCTTAGGTAGCTCACCAACCTTGGTTTTTGCAGAATTGAAAAAATACGTGAAGAGCACCGCGGCAAAAACGAAGCGAGCCGTGAGGCCAGGTAACCATCCTTCCGATTTTCGAAAAAATGCAAATAGCGCATCGTGAAAACGACTAAAGAAACTAAACATATCTTGGCCTGCGTGTTCGTCTGAAAATTAATGAATAAGGTTGGAAAATGCGCCGGCTTTCACTAGTCCTTGTAAATGCGACCCGGTGTCGAACTCAGGGTACTTACTTAAGCACTGTGTGGCGGCTTCTTCAATTGCTAAGCTACTAGTTAGAAGCTGCATAAACATGGCGCCTTCAGCACTTAATAATAGGAGCTGAATGTGCCATTGTGGTCGGGATATCAGTACAGATTCTGTTTGTGAAAGATTCAGTGGGGTTTCTGTATCTGTTTGCGAATTTGCCCAAAGGCTGCCAATGGCCCAATCTGATTGAATTAAAGCCACCGCGCTATGCGGTGTTAATCTGGACGATAGCAATTGCGCTGGCTGAAGCCCTTGTAGATCATCGAAGGTTAGCAAAACGTCATTGGCTGCGTGATAACTTTGTAGTCGTTGCCATTCGAGTTCAGCCACATCGCCAAGGTAGGGATAATTAGCGGTGCCTGGTAATTGCTGAATGAAGCGACCAAAGCCATTACCGTATTCGCTTAAAACAGGTCCTGTAGGTGGATGCTCATCAATGAATTGTCTGGCAGCTGCGCGAAAGAATTCGTTGCCCACTAATCGGCACAGCACCGGGTAGCTCTCTTGCAGGGCAGTCGTTAAACTACCGGCTCTATTATTTCGATAGATATTGAAGCGCCGTGAGCTACCATCATCCGCTCGGTCTACTAACGTGGTTGGGCTCTGTTGCTCAGGATCATTTAATGCAAGACCTGTTTCGAGCTGGAAGTTATCCAGCATCGACATAATTTCTTTGCATAACAACAGCATCAAGGAGTGTATCTGCTTGTTGTAGTTCGTTGAGAAACACAGACCACTCAGGCACATCGGCATCCCACTCTATGAGGGTGGGCTTGGCACCCGCAAGTTTCAATGTTTCTTCGTACAGTCTCCAGACAGGATCGGATACCTTTCGGTCATGCGTATCGATCAATAGCGGCTCGTCAGCAATTACAGCGTCCGTTGCATGGCCTGCTAAGTGAATCTCACCGACTTCAGACAATGGCAGTGCAGAAATATAATCGAGTGCATCGTAGCCACAGTTATGAGCTGAGATGTACACATTGTTGACGTCCAGCAGCAAACCACATCCAGTGCGCTCTACGATGTTATTCAGCATCTGTGTTTCTTCTTGAGTGCTGTTTTTCATGGTCAGATAGTTTGAAGGATTTTCCAATAGCATCTGTCGATTCAGGCGATCTTGTACCTGATTAATATGTAGGCAGACCAAATCTTCTACTTCTTTGTTGTAAGGAACAGGCAACAAATCGCTGTAGAACTGGTCGTTGTGTGTAGACCAGGCAAGATGTTCGCTAAAGGAGGCAGGTTGGAATCGTTCAACCAGATTGGCCACCCGAGTTAGATGCTTTTCATCAATGCCCTGTGCTGAGCCTATGGATAAGCCGACACCGTGGACAGATAACTCGTAATGTGCACGTATTTTTTCCAAATAGTGCAGAGGTGCGCCACCCTCGCCAAGATAGTTTTCGGCGTGTACTTCAAACCAGCCCACCTGTGGCAGGCCCTCTAGAATGCTTTGGTAATGCTGGGGTTTAAGAGATACCCCACTACGTGCTGGAAGCCAAGACCGAGTGAGGTCTTGGCGTCCGGTTTCTTCCATTACTGTCGACACCATGGTCGTACTAATGGTTAGCTAACAGTCTTTAATTAAGACGTTGGCAGATCACGCTCAAGTTCTTCCAATGAACCAATACGATCGTCAGGAAGCTCATATTCAGCGACTTGATCGCCTGCACCGTATTTTGCGCAATCACCGGCAGGAACCAGAGTCCAAGCGTTGCCTTGATAATTAACTGTTGATGTACCAGCGCATGTTGTGCCAGGACCCGCAGCGCAGTCGTTCTGGCCCGCTAGCGATATGCCAAAGCACTTCTCTTTCGCACCAGCAGCTTCTGCAGGTTGGAATGAACTTGCACTAGCAAAAGCCAGAGCAATTGAACCAGCGATCAGCGCTGCATTGGTTGTAGTATTTGCCATTATCTAAATTCCTCTAGGTGTTGCGCAAAATGTAATTAACTAACTTGGGTGGTTATAATACCGAACCTTATTTAAGAGGGGCTGAGACAGAGTAAGTACCGTCGTTGGCCGTCATCTCTTTCCACTTTCGATCTGAAGCTTCTACCGACTCCAACTCAGTCCAACCTGTTACAGCAAGCTCAAGATTAGCGTCGAGGTCTTCTTCAAAGAATCCAACGACAGCTGGGTTGATGTTCACGTACAGCTTATCGTCAATAATCCGCCATAAATTAGGGTTAGCAGGGACTTTTCCGCCTTGACCCACACCGTATGCGCAATGACCGTCGTATTGTGGAGCCCACTTAGCAGGATCTGCAGTAAACTTGTCACGGTTCTCTTCAGAAGAGAAAGCCCATGTAGCGCCGTTGTATTCAGCAGTGATGCTCGCGCTTCCCGGAATAGCTTCTGGCTGTGACTCGCCAACAGGAGCCTGCTCTAGACTCCAGTACGCGACTGGATCATAACCACCTAGGGCGTAACCAGAACCATCGATGTACTGATCTCCAGCGATCGCTACGTTAGTTGCCATCGTCAAGGCAGCGGCAAGAGCAAATTTTTTCATTAGAAACTTTCCTTTTCTGTTGAGTTGGGATGGGATGTTACAAATGCTTGTTCGTTGAAATAAGACGTGCGACTACCTGCCGCGAACATACAGACCCTTAAGGTTAGTTAGAGTTCCACGACTACAGTAATTTAGTGGCGATTTTTAGTGATAACTGTCTGCTGGCTATTTTTCTTGATTCCTCGGTAGGCGTGCTCGCAGCCTGACAATCTGGTTTCTTGACAGCATGATCTTTTTCGTTCTAGAGTGTTGTCGGGCATCACACTTTGCACCGTGGCGAGGTCCTACTGATTCCGGATTTTCCGAGTGGGAGTAGTGTATGAAAAACTGGCAGAAAAGTGCCTTAGCAACGGTAGTCGTTGCTGGCGTCGCTTTTGGTATTGCTCAGGCGCAGGAAACTGGCTTGACTTCATGGAAATCGGGCAACAATCACGACCGTATTATCCAGATACAAAACGAGGGCGGCACCCGAGAGGCCTCTGACGGGGTTGAAATCGCCTACTTCAGTAACTCATCGTTTCAAGTCACCTCACCGCGTGGAATCACCATACTGGTGGACCCTTGGCGTAATGATCCCTCTGGTGCTTGGGGTCTCTGGTATCGAATGGAATTCCCAGCAGCTGAGGTGGACATAGGTATGTCTACACACGCGCATTTTGATCACGATGCACTCGACAAGATCGATGCGAACATGTTGCTTGATCGAATGGGTGGTTCTTTCGAATTAGGTGATGTCAAGATTACCGGCATCGCAGATAAACATCAGTGCGTGGCTCCCGGCCTTATTCCTTGGACTGAAGCGGTCAAACAATTTGAAGGGCGCGAAGACCCTTGCACCGACAACTACCGTCACATGGATAACACCATGTACGTCATTGAAACAGGCGGGTTGAGGCTTCTTATGTGGGGCGATAACCAACCTGAGCCTTCTGCCGAAGTTCTTGAGCAGGTGGGTGATGTGGATATCATCTTTGTCCCTGTTGATGGTTCTCGTCATATTCTCGACTACGAACAGGCCGATTCGGTAGTGGCCATGACCAAAGCCAATATCGCTATCCCACATCATTATCTTGTGCCAGAAACAACGTTCTACACATCTACATTGTTGCCGGCCACAGAGTGGACTGAATCGCACGAACACACCATGCTCGATTCAGCATCCATTGTGGTTACCAAAGCGGATGTAGAAGGTAAAGAGGGGCACGTCTATTATTTTGGCTCCAACAATATGGTGACAGCTGAGTAGATCAGACTGCGAGTCGCTTGACGATTAAGCAACCTTTAGAACGTCCGCAATCTCTCTGTGGACGTCTGATCTTTTGACTACTGATGTTGTGAGGCATAGTCACCTTTTTTCAGGCAAGCGAAGAGCGATCGCCACGAGGCGGTGGTGCTTGATATGTTTGCCGATGTGTATGCTGGTCGGCTTCATGCTGGCACCAGTTGCCAGCGCCCACTTCAAGCTCAATCTGAACATCAGGATTATCCATGTTGAGCACGTGCCTGAAGGCGTTGATGTTTACCTGCGACTTCCCATGCCTTATTTGGTGGCCAATCTTCTCGGTCCTGAGAAGGCCGATGGCTCACGTGATCCAGCGCCGTTTACCACTAATGGTCAGGTTGACGGTGAGCTTATGCACTATGTTAACAACGCAGCTGTAGAGTCTGATCCGTTGCCGTTGGGCCAACTGGCAGCTGATGGTCACAAACTAACGCATGAAGGCGTAACACTGGTTCCATGGGTGTCTGCTGTGAGGCTTTTTACTGGCGACAATCAACCTCCGTTCAGCACTCTGGATGAGGCTAAAGAGGTGTTTCGGCTAAGTGCGCCTCCACTGGTTGATCCGCCATCGTTTGTTGGCGATACGGTAGTTGATGTGCAACTGCGCTACCGTGTTGGACGACCCATAAAGAAGTACGCGATAAGCAGTGTGCTCAATCCTGATTTACCCGGCCAAGAAGACACAGCCAATCTGATTCTAGACCACGATGGTGCTGATCAACTTATTTTTAGAGTGACAGGATTACTGGTTGTGCCGCAACAGGTCTCAAGGTCTGAGTGGAGGGCTGCGGTCACATTTATTGATGAAGGTGTTCGGCACATTTTGGGTGGTCATGATCACCTAGTGTATGTCGCCTGCCTAATCATAGGCGCTTTGTCGCTTGGGGGGCTTGCTTGGCGCGTCACCGGTTTTACTATCGGACATAGCGTGACTCTATCGTTGGGCTATTTCGGGTTTGTGCCGTCCGGCGAGTGGTTTATAGCGGTAGTTGAAACGGGGATAGCGTTGTCTATTATCTATGCTGCTGTTATGGCGTTGTCGGCATCGAATCAAGCACACCAAGGGCGGGGAAGTTTTGTAGTAACAGCGGCCATCGGATTACTTCATGGTCTGGGGTTTTCTTTTGTATTACGAGAAATTCTCGGCCTGTCTTCAGCGAATATTTGGGTCAGCCTGTTGTCATTCAACGTGGGTGTAGAGTTGGGGCAACTGGCTGTAGTGCTGATGCTTTGGCCTGCGCTGTGGCTACTAGCAAAACTCAGCACTCGTGTGCATAGCCTGGCGAAGTGGGTCATTGCAGTACCCGCGATAGCCTTAGCATCGATGTGGACTGGAGAGCGTGTTATACGATTGTTGAGTGTGCTGTGAGTTCTGCCCGTAAGGCTAATGTGTTGTGTGGCTAGCTTCATCATTTTGACACTCAAAACATCAAGGCTGGTACAGCTCGCTTTTCACCCCCATAAAATTCTCCCAAGCAAACCAGTAGGATATGTGCCCGGGTAGCCTTGCGCGTTTTTGTTTACCATCGCTTGATACGAGAAAATTTTCGCCCAATTCCCACTCCAACTCACCGGTAGATAGCGTTCCCGCGGATGGTTGCGAAAAAACTTCACCCTCACGGCGTTCATAGGCTCTTACCGTGCGAGTGGTTGCATCTCCTAATAGCATCAGAGACAAACTACCTACCTTGTCATTAATTACTGGTTTGTCCGCAAAGACAGACAACGGCCATGCCTTGCTGGATGCCACACTTCTGATGCCAAAAACGTAGTCCTTTTGCAATGCCTGTTTTTCATCTTTGATAGCAGCGGGAAACATTAAATCTGGGCTGGCGAAATACTCGTTATAAACAACGCCTGAATTGTAATTCCGAATGTGCCCTGTTTGCAGTGAAAGAACGGTGGTGTTTTCATGCTGTTCGCGCCAAGCTTCCCACGTGGTGATTGCTATGGGCCTGACTTTTAGCTTGATACCACTATTGGCTAATGATCCTACTACGGGCTCTCCACCAAACTGATTCCACAGACTATTGGTTGCACGGTCAAACATTAATTTGTTAGAGCGATAGAGCAGACCTGACGAGCCAAAAATTAATGGCTCATCGGAGCCTTCCAGCAACGTCTCGTACAAAATACCACTGCCACACAAGGTGCAATACGCTAAGGCCACTGGCACTCCACCAATCACATCGTTGGCCATTTCGTGCCAACCCATTATCCGCAATGGGTAGGCGCGTGCATCGCCATTGATTTCAATACCAAATACCAGATCGGTGTCGAGCAGGTAGTCCGCAGCAGCAGCCGTTACCCTGTTGGCATCATCAAGAGATGGAATGCCATCAAACTGGACACCGCCCCAAACGATTTCTTCAAGTCTGATACGCATGTTCTGGCGAGTACCGTAAGGGTCGTCAAACAGCGTTTTGAAGCGCGCATCAGTGTTGCCTAAAAACCGGAGTTTTAGCGGTTTATAGGTGGCGTGTGGAATGATCTCTGGATGGCGCTCTTGCCATAGATAAGCATCGTGCCAGGTCGATATTTCTTCACCGGTTAATTGTGACAAAGCGCTAGCTACGTGAACATCTGAGCCAGTCCAACGCATGGCGAGCACTAGGGTTGGGATTAAGCTTTGGTCATTGAAGGCGGCAAGCTCTGCAGCGATGGGGGCCTTGGCGGGCCCTTGGGTTGAAAAAAGCTGCAAGCTAAGATCTGCAATGCGCTCGTTCAAGGTGTCAGCAGCATGGATGAAGCCCGACAGCAACGACAACACTATCGCTACCACGTAGCCCGCTAATAGCCCTGATATACGTACGTTAAATTTTTTCATCGTTGAGTCTTCTCGCAAACCGGGCTGTGCCAAATATGATCCTACTGGGACAGGTAGTGCACGATCCAGTTCAAACCTTGAGGCGATCAGTGTTCAGATAGGCCGGTTGACGATACACTAATGTTCGTAAACCTCAACTTTGGAACGTGAGCCGTACGCCATGACAACAATAAAAGCTGCTGTATGCCATGAGTTCGGTGCCCCTTTGGTGGTGCAAGATATCAACCTTCGTGCACCTGCGCGTGGGGAGGTAGAGGTAACGCTAGCAGCAGTAGCCGTTTGCCATTCTGATATTTCGTTCATTGATGGGGGGTGGGGCGGCACTCTACCGGCCGTCTATGGCCATGAAGCGGCTGGCTATGTCAGCGCTATGGGTGAAGGCGTTGATGGATACGAACAAGGGGACGCTGTGCTGGTTACTCTGATTCGCTCTTGCGGTGCCTGTTCAAGTTGTGCCGGGGGTATACCCACTCAGTGTGGAGCGCCTTACGATCGCGATAAAGGACCGGTTAGCATGCCTGATGGAACGACTTTGCAACACGGTATGGCGTGTGGTGCGTTTGCACAGCGCGTAGTGGTCGACCAGAGTCAAATTGCTTCCATCCCACCCAACTTGCCGATGGATGCTGCGTCGTTGTTATCGTGTGGTGTGGTAACGGGTGTGGGTGCGGTGGTCAACACGGCACAAGTCAGACCGGGGCAGAATGTTGTGGTCATTGGTGCTGGTGGTGTTGGTCTGAATGCCATTCAGGGGGCGGCCATTGCTGGGGCAGCCAGAATCATCGCCATAGATTTGCTGCCGGAGAAGCTGGATGTAGCGCGAGAGTTTGGAGCCACTGATGTATTGTTGGCAGGCGATCCTGAGCCTTGGAATGCGTTGCGAGAAATCACCTCTGGGCGTATGGCAGATGCGGTCTTCGTGACCGTTGGCGCCATCCCCGCTTTTGAATCTGCACCGCTGTTACTAGCACCGTCCGGTAATATGTATATCGTTGGATTACCCCATTCGGGGGCAATGGCATCCTATGAGCCTGTGATGTTGGGTGCATTAGGGCAAGGCATGAAGGGTTCAAAGATGGGCGATGTAGTACTTGCACGCGACATCCCCTGGATGATTGATCTGTATCAGCAGGGCCGCTTAAAACTTGACGAGCTGGTGTCAGCACGCTGGCCACTTGAACAAATCAACGAGGCCATTGCCAGTACCCGTTCGGGCACCGCTAGGCGTAATGTCATTGTGTTCGGCAAAACATGAAACTGCAAGAGCTTGAGATATTCATAACGGCACCGCCAGCTCCGGGTTGGGGTGGGCGCTACTGGATCTTCACCAAACTGACAACCGACAATGGCCTAGTGGGCTACGGTGAAGTCTATGCATCGAGCGTCTCGCCCCAGGTGATGGTCCATGTTATTCAGGACGTGTTTGAACGACATCTTTATGGGGAAAACCCGGAAAACGTTGAGCTGATGTTCCGACGAGCCTATTCGTCCGGATTCACCCAACGGCCAGACCTTTCGGTTATGGGGGCATTTTCGGGGCTTGAAATTGCGTGTTGGGATATCCTTGGTAAGGCTCGGCAGCGACCCGTGTGGGCACTGTTGGGCGGCAAAATACATCAGCGAGTACGCGCCTATACTTATCTATACCCCTTACCTCATCACGATATGGATAAGTTTTGGGTATCGCCTGAACAAGCTGCTGAGTCTGCCTTGGCAGCCGTAGAGCTTGGCTACACCGCCATCAAATTTGATCCTGCTGGGCCGTACACAGTGCACGGTGGCCATCAACCCGCCATGTCTGACATCTCACTCACGGTTGCCTTCTGCAAAGCCATTCGAGAGGCAGTAGGCGACAAGGCTGATCTATTAGTCGGCACGCATGGCCAGTTCACAACCTCGGGTGCAATCCGTTTGGGACAAGCGCTAGAGCCTCACAACCCACTGTGGTTTGAAGAGCCGATTCCGCCAGATAATCCACTTGAATTTACCCGCGTGGCCAATGCAGTTCGTATTCCGATTGCCACTGGCGAACGTTTGAGCACCAAGATGGAATTTGCCACATTGTTACGTACAGGTGGAGCCGCAATACTACAACCCGCGTTAGGTCGGGTGGGTGGTATCTGGGAGGCGAAAAAACTGGCAGGCATAGCTGAGGTGTTCAATGCCGAGATCGCGCCACATCTTTATGCAGGGCCTGTAGAGTGGGCTGCCAACATACAGCTAGCTGCATCCATTCCGAATCTGTTAATGGCTGAAACCATTGAAACGCCCTTTCATAGAGCACTGATCAACAATGCTATCAAGATAGAAGAGGGATACATCGTGCCGCCAGATGCTCCTGGTCTTGGCATCGAATTTAATGAAGAGCTAGCCAGAGCGCATCTGTACACGGGCAAAGAGCTTCATCTACAGATGCAAGAAGCCCCTTGTGATTATCGTGGCGGTAATCGGTTTGCCGGTGGCGCGCCACCAGTGACAGATTAACGGCCTCATGTGGTCAGGTTGTTAGACCACATGAAGCTGTGTGCTCAGGCGCTAGTGCTCAGCGTTAAAGTTTGGTGCGTAAAAATCGTGAGCAGGATTTTTTGACAATTTCAGCATAGGTTGGGTAAGCAAAAATGGTATCGGCAATGTCTTCTGCTTTGAGGCCCATTTTTACTGCAAGCGTTAAGCATTGCACCCATTCACCCGCATGTGCCCCTATACCGGTGGCGCCCAGTATGCGGTTTTCATGGTCCATAACGATTTTTAAGAACCCGCCTTTTTTGCTATCGGTAGTGAACCGGTCGGTGGCCGCATCGACCTTAAAGGTTTGTACGCCCTGGTGTGTTTCACGCGCCTGTGCTTCGGTGACACCCACGTGACCGATCTCGGGATCGGTAAAAATGGCCCAAGGCAATGCTGTTAGATCAATAGTATTGCTTTGTGCTTGCAGTAAGTTACGAACAACGCGCTCGGCCTGATAGTTGGCTACATGGCTGAACTTTGCTCTGGACGCTACATCACCAACAGCACAGATGTGTGGAACACTGGTTTGCATTTTATGGTCAACCGTAATTCCGTGACGAGTAAATTCAATGCCTGCCGCCTCCAAGTTCAATCCATGGAGATTTGGCACGCGGCCTATTGCTACAAATAACTCGTCAACCAGCAATTGGCTTTTGTTGTCTTCACCTTGCTCGATATCTATACAAATTTTTCTATCACTGTTTTTTGAACACACATTGGCATTAGCGCCGGTAATCATTTCAATACCCATGTCGGCAAATACGTTTATCAGGTACTCGCTTACGTCAGGGTCAATGGCACCCAGAATGCGATCATTACGATCAATTATTTTAACGTTGGTGCCAAAGCGCGCAAGCGCTTGTCCCAATTCCGCAGAGATCACGCCGCCTCCCAGAAAAGCGATACTCTCGGGTTGCTCTCGCAGCGCCCAGAAATTTTCGTTGTTGAGCATCTTGACCGGGTTTTCTGGGTCAGTGGGAAGCAATCGTGGGGCGGAGCCTGTGGAAATGATGATTTTTTCGCCCTTAATCTGTTGTCCACCAATCTCAACAGTGTGAGCATCTACGAACGATGCACCGGTGCTATTGATGTAGGTGTCAATACCAAGCTTATTAAAACGCTCGGGTTGTTCGTGCGCGTAAACACCGTCAATAATGCTTTGCACATGCTCCATTGCACGTGCAAATTGAAAACCGCTCCGCACATCAACGGAGTGCAATCCGTGTTTCTGTGCATTGTCGATACTGTGATACGTTTTTGCAACGTCTATGAGTGCCTTGGACGGAACACAACCAGAGTGCGTGCATTCGCCGCCAATTTTATATTCTTCTAACAAAGCCACTTTAGCGCCCAGCCTGTAGGCTTCAAACGCTGCAGTAATTCCACCTCCACCAGCGCCGATTATTACAAGATCATACATTGTGGTCATTGAGAGACTCCGTATAAATGACTGTGGCGTCACCATCAACTCCTTCAACCTGAAAGTAGTTCATTTCTCCCAATGCGCCTTGAATAGTTAATAGGCCAAACGCGTGATGGTAGTGATCACCATCATGACCGAGTTGGCAGTCGAGATTAATTTGCGGTGCGCTGCTGAATTGTTCAGGCAATGCTAGATTGGGTAACTGTTTATAAGGTTGCCAAAGCAGGGCAACCGGAATGGCACCAGAGCCAATACACCGACCTTTGCGAAGCCCGGCGTAAGGTTCGAAGGCCACCAGATTATGCTCATGCCCCCATAGCCATAAGTCAATGTCTGGTAAATGGGCATGGAAAGCATCGTAGAGCACCGGATTGAGTGCCAGAGGTCGGTTATCTTTAGTTCTGCCAATATTGCCAGACGATGTAAACAACTGATAGTGCGATAGCATTACCGTTTTTCGCCCTTTAGCGGTGTTTAACTTGTGCTGTTGCCAAGTGACTTCCTTTGGCTCAATAGCCGGAATGGCAGAGATCGCATCAATAGGTTTACCCACTTGAGGCGGCGCGCCAATAGAAAGAATTTGCCAATGTTTGTTACGCAAACAGAAGTAACTGGCGGGCTGGCCTAGTTCATCGAGCAACCAGTAGTAACCAGCGCCACCTGCGTATAAGTCGTGGTTACCTGCAAGATTAAATACCCTGGTATGTTCTGGTAAATACTCACGAACTATAGAGAGAAAGTGATTCTGCATTTCTTCCATGGTGCCTGAATAGTAGACATCACCCAGATGAATAACGATATCCGGATTTTGCTCACCAATACAACGCATGACATTTTTTGCTAATGGTGTACCGGTTGCCCAATCAGAGACAAAAGCAATTTTTACTTTCTCTGTATCGTTAAATTCGTAACCTTCACTGTTACTAATGGGCAACACAAAATCATCCAGTGATTCATAGTGACGGTAGGGAATGGGTTGATGATTATTATCAAATTCAAAAAGGGTTTTAGCCCATAGCGGGTCGCAAACGGAATATCTGATTTCTGACTCTAATTCAAGAGCCCGTTGATCATTACCGCTGAACTTGGCCGCTGCCAAGCTCACATACAAGTGCGCGCACTTGGAAACCAGTGATCCTTTGGTAACGACCTCGGCGATATCTACTCTGTCTTTGCCCTTAGCAATGGCCGCTTCAAGCTGACCGCAGGCTTCACAGCTTGCAGCCATTGCATCGTGCTCTGATGACAGGCTCTCTGAAACGTCATTGTCCTGCTGTTGCAATACTGAGTGCATCGCAGACTGCCAGCGCGACAGGAACGACATGCCGTAGGTCTTAATTGCCATAGTTTAGGTTGTGAATACTCGTATCGTCTGTGGGTAGTGAAATACAATCAAAGCCCATCCTGTGTATCGAGCGGTACGCTTTTCGCACGCTCAGGATTTAAGCGTTAAGAGTATAGGCAAAATGTCTATCGGTGAAGCCTGAGACGAGTCTTGGTTCACATGTACTCTGATAATACTTCGTTGTGGGGAACTGTTTCCAGAGATGCTGTCCGACAAGTAGGTAATTCACAAACCCCAGCGTCGCCACGGCAGTCTGGGTTCTTTGCTCTACGATCAGGAGCCATACTGATGCAGCGCCCCACACAGACATCAAATTCATCGCTTAGCCCAAAAACCAAGTCTGCAGTAGAGTTTAAGCCCCTATTGCTCAGACCAGCGGTGTTCAGACCTGTACTCGTGCTAGCCGCTCTAATGTTGGCTCTCGGATATCACGCGCTCGAGCTATTTGGCGGCGGCTCCCCAACCATTGCGTCGGAGCATCAAGGCACTAACCCGGCCGTGATCGAGTTGTTTACCTCTCAGGGTTGTTACAGCTGCCCACCCGCCGAAGCATTGTTGGGTGATTTAGTTGAGTCCAACGACCTTGAAAACTTGGTGGCGCTTGAGTTCCATGTGGACTACTGGGATTCTCTGGTTTACGGCAGTCATGGCTCGCACAAGGACCCGTTCTCAAGCCCCGAAAACAGCTTGCGGCAGCGGATGTACCGACGTGCTGATTTACAAGGACAAACCGGCGTGTTCACACCTCAAATGGTGATCAATGGTCGGTATGCCACTGTCGGTTCCAAAAGGCGAACCGTGCTGGACAGTATCCGAGGTTTAGAACGGCCGGCGATCACGATCGATGCTGTTGAGCAGGCGCTACCAGGTTCAGATAATGATGGCCTTCGCATTGAATTAACGGGTGACTTTTCAGCAGTGCCAGACGATACGCACATCTGGCTCGCTGTGTTTGATATTAAAGAGACCACGAATATCACTACTGGAGAGAATCACGAAAAAATGCTCACCAGCCACCATATGGTTCGCCAGCTAGACCGTTTGTCACCACTAGGTGGATACACAAAGCTTGATGCGCAAAACGGAGTCTTACAACTGCAGGCAGGTGTCGTCTTGGGAGAGGGGCAGGGTTGTGCCGTGCTCCTGCAAGGTTCTGAATTGGGTGCTGTTCATGGAGCCTCTTATTGTCCAGCGTCTTTATGGAAGCCGAAGAAGGTTTAGTATTGATTACTTAGGAAACGCGGCTGGCTGGCGCACTTGAATTAATTGGCACCGTTGGATATTCAATACGGATATACACTTGCAACGTGAATATTCGTTAAAATTTCCAGATATTTGTGTGTTGTCAAAATACTTGTTGAGTGCTTTAGTTTCTTCAAGTTTTTCCATTGAAATAGGCCACGAGTAAGCAAATAGCCTATTATCGCTGGTTGGGGTGTTCTCGGTTTGGCTGTAAAAATTCAATTGAAATAGGTATGCATTCACACTTTCTAGTATGTTTGTGATTATTTCGTCGCTTTATAATGAAAAGCATCCACGTATACTCAATTTGTATCCAACTTAAAGGACGGTGAGTCAATGCAGTATTTTCTTTCAGCCGTAGTGGGCGCCAAGGCAAAAATACTAGGCCGATTTGTCCTTGTGTTGCTCACATGCTATGCAGCCAGCACTGGCGTCGCCTCTGCACAACAAATTTTAAGTGCGGACAATGAGGCTGAATTAATCGAAGCTTTAGGCCAAGCTGAACAAACCCA
Source organism: Granulosicoccus sp. (assembly GCA_023300375.1). Classification (GTDB taxonomy): domain Bacteria; phylum Pseudomonadota; class Gammaproteobacteria; order Granulosicoccales; family Granulosicoccaceae; genus Granulosicoccus. Next base: position 23,041 of record JALZWO010000071.1, read on the forward strand.
AGACGATACTATTATTGCACTTGGAGACTCAATAATTGAGCTGACAAAAACACTCAAGATAGCTGCACAGAGAGGATTTTCTACTACCTTGTCCGGCGGAACTATCCAGCGTGCAGAGGCAAACGAAAACTCATTCAGACTTTTGGAAATCACTGCTGCTAGCTCAGGAAGCGGACAGAATGACTTCACCTTGACGAACATTACTTTCAAAAATGCTCTGTATGACACCAGCGAATTAGGAACTACAGCAATAGGCGGCGCTGCGGTTTTTTCCACGGGTGTCACAATGAATATTACTAATAGCACCTTCGAAAATAATCTAGTCAGAGGAAGCGGTAACGTTGCTGGTGGCGCTGTCCTGGTCTCAAATGGCAGGCTGGTGATTGATGAGAGTACCTTTGAAGGCAATCATGCCCTTACAACAGGCACCAATACAGAGGCCTCTGGTGGTGCTGTTGCAACCCTCCAATCATCGCGATTTACAGTAAACGAATCAACTTTTAATAACAACACAGCCGGCCGTGGTGGTGCGATTGCCCTGCTTAATCAAAGTAACACCACGGAAATATGGAGGTCTACGTTTTCTAACAATGACGCCGTGTCGTTTGGCGGAGCTATCTGGGCTCGATCAAGAGTGGAAATTGAGTTGTCCACTTTCTATCGCAACAGTGCAGAGACAGGCGGAGGAGGTGCCTTGTTTTTTTCACCGCTGATAGCACAGTCTTCTACTGACTCTTTTTTATCTCGTAACACGCTTTTCGGGAACACAAGTACAGGCAGCGGTGGAGACGCCATCCTTTTCGAAGTTAGAGATGCCGAGCTTACGCTTGCCAACAACTTGATCATTGGCATCGGTGGAGACCAAAGTAATAATTGCACAGAGCTTAATAGTCCTAATCCCGACAGGGGCGGAGTTTTTACGTTATCACTGAACAATCTTAGCGATGATTCTACGTGTGGCAGGGTCGATGACACTGGCGTTGTCTCCGACGTCGTTCCCGGCGTTGTCCTTGTGAATGATACTTTAGCGCTATTCCCAAGCGGTTTGGCTCAACTGGGAGATAATGGCGGGCCTACGCTAACCGTTGCACTTGACTTCCAAAGCCAAGCGATTGACTTAGGTAACGCATCTTTCTCAGATGGCAGATTTGAGTGCGCGGCGGGGGGAATTGATCAGAGAGGAATTCCAGTTGTTAACGTTTGTGACATTGGCTCTGTTGAGTTCTTAGAAAATGCATTTGATATAGATGCGGATGGTATCCGTGATGATGTAGATAATTGCCGCACAGTTTTTAATCCAGATCAAAAGGATGATATTAGTCTCGGTGGTCTCGGTGACGTTTGTGCCGACACTGACGAGGATGGTGTGGTCGATGCCTTTGATAACTGCCCCCTCACTGGTGAGGCTATTGTTGGGTTTCCCACACCTGAATTCTTTCAAGAAGACCTCGATGGCGATGAACTTGGTGATCTTTGCGACGACGATAAGGACGGTGACGGCTTTAACAATGATCAAGATGCTTTTCCACGCGATGCTGGCGAATACATCGACACAGACATTGATGGCATTGGTAACAACGCGGATAGAGATGACGATAATGACGGTCAATTAGATGCAAACGAATTATTATGCGATTCTGACCCTCTCGATGCCGACTCAGAATCAGATGATTTTGATCGCGATAACATTCCTGATTGCGCAGATCTAGATGACGATAATGACCGTCAATCAGACGAGAACGAATTATTGTGTGGATCTTTACCTTTTGATAATGGCTCTGTATCACCTGATGTTGACGGTGATAATGTTCCTGATTGCGCAGATCTAGATGACGATAACGACGGTGTCTTTGATGAATCTGACAATTGCCCTGCAACTGCTAATCCAGGTCAAGAAGATGCCAACGGCAATAATATTGGCGATGCTTGTGACGTACAAAATGACGTACAACCAGTCACAGTCTTTCAACACGTCGACTTCTTAGGTAATTCGCTTAATGTTGGCGCGGGTGATGTTTCAATCCAAGACTTAATAGCGTCGAGTGTCGGCAACGACCGGATCTCATCAATTAAAATTGCTGACGGCTATGAAGTAGTTGCATGCGAGCACTCTATCTTCAGTGGAAGATGTGAGGTCTTCACAGACTCTGTATCCGATCTGCGTAGTATTGGCTTCAATGACCGCATATCGTCGTTTCGGGTAAGGCAGCCATCGACGTCTCCTGTCACTGTTTTTCGCGACGCTAACTTTGGTGGTGATTCCCTCAGCTCTGGAGCGGGTGATGTCTCTTTTGGAGATTTATTAGAGTCGAGTGTTGGGAATGACCAGATTTCATCCATCGAAATTGCTGATGGCTTTGAAGTTCTTGCATGCCAAGATAGTGGTTTCAGGGGAAGGTGTGAAGTCTTCACTTATACTGTCTTAAATTTGGGTAGTGTTGGCTTTAATAACCAGATATCGTCATTTCGCGTAAGAGTAGCACCGCCGTTTCCAGTGACTGTTTTTCGCGACACTAACTTTGCCGGTAATTCTCTTAGTGTAGAAGCGGGTGAAGTCTCCTTCGGAGAATTGTCCGCGTCGAGAGTCGGGAACGACCAAATTTCATCCATCGAAATTGCTGATGGCTTTGAGGTGGTTGCATGTCAGGACGGTGGTTTCGGGGGACAATGCGAGATCTTCACAGATTCTGTATCTGATTTACGAGATATCAGCTTCAATGACTTCATATCGTCGTTTCTTGTTAGGGAATCATCGACATCTCCAGTCACGGTCTATCGCAACATCGGCTTTAGAGGTAATTCCCTGAGTGTTGGAGAGGGTGATGTCACTATCGAAGACCTGATAGCGTCGAGTGTTGGCAACGACCGGATTTCATCCATTCAAATTGCTGATGGCTATGAAGTGTTTGCATGCAAGAACTTTCGTTTCAGAGGCACATGTGAAACTTTCACAGGCTCTGTATCTGATTTGCGTGGCATGAACTTCAATAACGTGATCTCATCGCTGAGAGTTCAGCAACAGTAGTTCTTAATGGGTCTAGAGTAAAAAGCCGCCTTAATGGCGGCTTTTTTTTGCTTCATATTAAGTAAGATTAATACGTAGCCTAAAACCGTATTCCCAACAAAACACCACCCAAAAAGATAAACCCTTCACCGACATCTTCACCGTCTGTATCAACATTTATTTCGAATCCAGCTGCAGCTGTCGGGGTTATAAAAAATTGATTGCCCAGTGGGTAGAGCCAAGACAGCTCTATGGTGGGCTGCAGGACTATGACGTCTGTTTGCCCACTAGTTTCTTCGGGTGTTCCTATGTTGTCGCGTGTATCTAAAGAATTAAACCAAAGGTCTGTTTTGAAGCCTATGGCTGGGCCTGTATGTCCCGAATTCAAGTACCGCTTGTAGCCAAGGGTAAATCCAAGCCCGTCGCCTTGCTCGTCATCCTGTTCACCCTCATCTTCATGATCTATATCTTGCACACCGAGGCGTATACTCCACGCCTGTTTTTCATCGAATGCGGCTTCGTACCTGACACCGTAGATAACGCCTGTGGGATAAACCTGTGTTTCGAAGCTCAGGTCGCGAGGCAGATTGTCAGCACTGTGCAGGGTAGGTGAGGCTGCTGCCAGAGCAAGGAGACTAAGACACGCCGAATGGCGCAATAAAAGGGTGTTTTTTAGAAAGTACATAGTTGCTCAGTTTGTTAGTGTTTGCTGCTTTATAGGAATACGACTATCACTGCAAGTTAACATGGGTTTGTTAGGGAATGCAGTTGCTGCTTCAATGCACGGAGCTACGACATCTGTACTGGTAATACACAACGAATTTTTGTACCCTTTCCTGCAGCACTCCAGACTCGGGCCTCACCTCCGTGCAGGTCTACTATTTTTTCCACAATGCCTAAGCCTAGTCCTGTGCCATGGGAGCCTGTGTAAGGGCTTTGACAAGCTGATGCTGCAGAGTCGCCTTGCCACCATGATTGGTTAGATTCGCCCACAGTAGACAACGAGCATCCATTCATTGAAACAGTGAACCCGCAGCCACTATCAGCGATCTCTACCTCCATTTGATCGTCTCGACGGTTAATAGTCAGAGAGACCAAACCGTCGACAGGTGTGTGCCGAATCGCGTTCGTTAACAAGTTATCCAGAAGGCGATGCAGCAAGCCCATGTCTGCTTGCACATTGCCAGCGTCGACAGGTATTGCTGGATGAGCTTCAAGCCTTACACCATGTCGAGCTGCAAAAGGTTGAAGGTCCTGAACCGTATCAATCGCTAATTCCTGAAGTGATACTTGTTCTAGCTGAAGCACATAGTCACCGGAATCAAGACGTGCTAATTCAAACACTTGAGTGATGAGTTGCTGAAGTCTAATTCCCTGACGTTGGGCCAACGATAGATATTCTTGTGTTTCGGTGGATGAAATATTGTCACCCTTAATTAATACGGTTTCGATAGCACCGCACAGGCTGGTTAAAGGAGTTCTAAGATCGTGTGAAATTCGAGTAAGGAACTCGCGTCTACGCTTGTCTGAATCGTCCAGTGCCTGATACTGTGCTGCTAGCCTTGCCGCCATGGCATGACAGGTGAGTTCAAGTTCTTTTAATTCGTTTTTTGCATGAGGTTTAGGTTCGATAGGTAGGATTTGCTGAACCTGCGGCTGTGCTGAGGTCACTGCCAGTTGCCATTGGCTAATAGAGGCCGTGATGGCCCGAAGCGGCCTAGTCATTGTAAAGAAAACCACAATGCCTGCTAGTAAGGCGAACAGCAAGACACCTGCAAGCATGCCGGTGGACGATTGCAAGCTATAGCTGCTGGCAAGTGATTGTAAAACGGGCTGCGTTCGCTGCCCACCGAGCACCGCATAGACATATCCGCAGGGATCACAGGCAGGGTTCTCGTTGGCAGATTCTCTTAAAGGGTATGCAGAAAACACACTTTTCTGATTTGGAATGCTTGGGTTATCCCCATAAATCGGCATGCGAGTTTCGCCTGACAGGAACCTATTTATGGGTTGTAAATCAACCGATTGGGTAAGTGCTTGAGTCTTGCCAAGCGCGGTGGCGATGACGGCGCCCTCTACGTCTAATATGTAGACCTCTAGACTGGGGTTGACCATCATGACGTGAGAGGCAAGCTCAGATAGCGCCTCGCTGTCTGGACGACCATCAACCAACAGCGGAACCTGCTGCGCCATGTACATGGCAACAGGTCGGTTAAGTTCTTGCGTAAATTCCTCGAAATACTGTTGTTGGCTTTGGTGTGCTATTACCCAGGTGACAAGCCCAAGACACAAAAGAATGAGCGTAAATAGTATCGACAGACGCGAGAATAGTGTCGGCATAAGGGGTCAGTTTTTGAGCTTGTAACCCACACCCCAAACGGTCTGAATGTAATTCGGATTGTGAGGGTCTAGCTCAATTTTTGCACGTAGGCGGTTGATGTGAGTGTTTACCGTATGGCGGTAGCCCTCGTATTGAGTGCCCCAGACACGTTCCAATAACTCACCGCGACGAAACACCTTGCCCGGATGAGCTACAAACTCTCCCAGTAATCCGAACTCTCTTGCGGTCAGCGCAATACTTTTACCATGGATAAGCACTGCATGTGTGTCCAAGTCGAGTACCAGATCGCCGGCAACAAGCGCTCTATCACTAACTTTTGCTTCCTGATTATCCAGTCGCCTGAAAACTGCCCGCACTCGGGCGACCAGTTCTAACATCGAAAAAGGCTTAATAACGTAGTCGTCAGCCCCTGCGTCCAGTCCACTCACTCGGTCTAGCTCAGAGCTACGAGCAGTAACTACCATGATGGGGAGTGATGGGCGTAGTTGTTTTATTTTAGCGGCCACGTCAATGCCGTCTATGCCGGGTAAGCCAAGATCAAGTATGACCAAATCCCAGTTGCTAGTCCCGATAAGTTCTAAACCGCTCTCACCACTCGTGACATGCTTGACCTGAGCTCCACTGTCATTTAAATGCCGACTTAGCAGCGCGGCGATGTCGCCATCGTCTTCAATCAGTAGGATTCGTTTTGCACACTGTGGTGGTGCAGCCTTAGCTGATGCGCAGGGCGTATGTTGTGATGAATTCATGATATGTCCGATAACCAGCAGCGAGCAAAGTTCACTACCCACACACTATATCGTATACCGAGCTCGCCCTGTCATGGAGTGACAGGGCGAGCTTTTTTCTCGTTTTAACTGTGAAATTACTGAGCGTTAGTAGTGACTCGAACGCTTGTGGCTTCACCAACAACACCATTTGCATCAATAGCGCTTACTGAGTAGTCAAAATTGGTGTCTGCTGTTAGACCTTGCTCAAAGAAGCTGAGTGCATCAAACGTTCCCACCACACTGCCATCTCTAGAAACTTCATAGGCTGTTGCGGCATCACCTGCGCCTGTTGTGGCTGGAGTCCAGAAAATTTCAACGGCTGATGAAGAGTAAACAGCACCTGATAAATTCCCAACAGCAGATACATCTGCTTGCGAACCGCCAGTACCCGTGTCAGCACCTGTGTTTGTGATCACAATGCGTGCAGCCGGATTCAACCAACGATGCTCTGCTGAGTTGATATCACTGACACCGCCTGTTGGGTCTAGATCACCTAACACGCCTCTATGGATGTGAATGTAACCTTCAACTGACGTGCTCACACCTTGTCCACCTGTGCCAGTGCCTGTAGCGACCACCGGTGGTGGTGCTGGGAAACCTGCAACACCTGGTGCACCGCTGCCTACGAGTTCGTCGTTAGCTTCAGTACCGGAGTCGTAGCCTGGTGAGAATAGTGTGATTGACTCGCCAGGTCCTGGCAAAGTTGCTGAATCGATACCAACAAATCCATCATTGGTTGGCAGTAGCATGGTGGTGAGTGAAAATACATCGCCAGCTGATACACCTTCGAGATTTAGCGTTACTGTCTGACCTGGAGCAACTAGCCCAGCGCCATTTGCAATGCTAGCGCCAATGCTGTCTAGCAAGATATTCATCGGGCCTGTATCACCACCTTCAGCAATTGACTGAAGTTCAGCAGATGATTCACCACCCAATTCGAACATACGAGCTGAAGGACCATGGGCTGCAGCAATTACTGGTGTGAAATGCATGCCAGTTGTAATGTTGGTAATGCTGATTTCGAATTCTGATGCGACGGCTGTACCAGCCAGAGCGCCAGTTGCCAAAAGAGCGGAGGCGACTAGCGAGAGTTGCAAATTCTTCATGAATAAGTGATTCCTTGTTTAATTTTTTGGTGTTGATGTTGACAACCGCCGTACGCTGCATCGAAGCCGTGTACACCGCTAGCGGTTGTCAAATGGGAGTCACCAAAGTATTTAAAGTTGTCACAAAATAATTACAAGTTGATATCGTTTTAGTTTTTTAGCCGGTTTTTTTTTGATTATTTCCGCGTTTTGACAGTGCTACGCCGATGAGCACAATGAACAATGCGACAAAAGCCTGAGTCGATAATCGCTCACCAAGCACTATCCAGCCAAACATCACGCCAAACAGCGGGACGAGGAAATTGATCTGGCTTAAGAAACTGGCACCTTGGCGTTGGATGATCACCAGTATCAATAATGTCGCAGCAGCTGTTGGCCCGATAGCTAAAACTGCTACTGCTACGAGAACTTGCCATGAGGGGTTTGCTTCGAGTGGTGATTCCAACAAAAATGCTAGTGGTAGCATTATCAATGCACCGGTAAACATCAGAGCTGCCAGCATGGAAAATTTTGGCACTCTGACCAGAGCACGAGTTATCAGTGCGTTAATGGCGTAGCAAATGGCGGCAGCCAGGATAGCTAACTGCGCCAGGGCATCAGGTCCACCCAAGTGACTTAGCGTGTTAATGCCGAAGAGCACGACAACGCCGAGTAAGCCACACATCACACCTGCTAACTTCCAGCGGTTGAGCTTTTCGTCGTTGGTAAACACATGTGCTAACAGGATGGTGGCCAGTGGCATAACGGCCATGAAGATGGCAGCAAGGCTGGATGGCACGCGCAGCTGCCCCCAACTCACCAAAGCAAAAGGCAAAACGTAGCCAAATATTGCCGACGCCACTATGGGTAACCAGATTTTTCCGACCTTAGGCAGACGCTGGCGTGCCCGCAGCATCAGGGGGTACAAAATGAGCGCTGCGATGGCTACCCGAGCTGTCGCCACTGTAATGGGTGTAATTTCGGAGACCGCAATGTGTGTGAACATAAAGCTTGCACCGAAAAGGCCGGCAAGTAGGACCAGTAGTGCGAAATCTTGCAAAGTAGGTGCGCTCTTTTGACTGGGCGTCATACGGTGATAGGTGTCATGAGAATGAATGTCGATTCAATTGGCGTTTGGGTAAGGTTCGGTAGAAGGTGGGCACGAGTCAAAGATAGACATTGCCGACTGCGTCATATTTCTATACGATCCATATAGTCGTCAAACCTTTAACTTTAATTCACAAATTTGAACGATGCTTTTACAAGCTTAGGTTCTCGGTATTACCTTACTTGAGAGGGTACCGGTTGTTCTGCTGAGCTGCAGTGGGTAGGTGTAGAAACGATCACAAAATTGATCACCGAACTGAAAAGTTACCACTTTCGATCGCACAACCTGGAGAGTCATTAATGAAAGTTACCAAAAAACCAACTGTTGAATCTGCTCCCGCACGCCGCTCCTTTTTGAAAAAAGGTGCTGCAGCGAGTGCTGTAGGTGCCGCGGGTATTTTCGCCGCGCCCGCAGTCATAGGCCAAGCGCCTATTGTCATGAAAATGCAAACCTCTTGGGGTGCATCGAATATCTGGCAAGATTTTGCGCAAGACTATGCCAATCGTGTAGAGGCCATGTCTGGAGGACGATTAAAGGTTGATCTGCTCCCTGCAGGTGCTGTAGTTGCAGCATTTCAGGTTATTGATGCTTGCAACGACGGCATTATTGATGCGGCGCACTCAGTGCCGGTCTACTGGTACGGCAAATCAAAAGCGGCCTCATTATTTGGCACAGGGCCAGTATTTGGTGGTTCAGCCACTACCATGATGTCGTGGTTCTACGAGGGTGGTGGCGCTGAGTTCTATCGCAAACTGACTCAGGATGTTCTGGATATGAACGTGGTGGCCTTCATGGGTTTCCCCATGTTTGCGCAGCCGTTTGGCTGGTTTAAGAACGAAGTGAACACGCTCGACGATATTAAAGGCTTGAAGTACCGAACCGTAGGGCTGGCTGCTGATCTCATGCAAAACATGGGTATGTCGGTTGCCCAATTACCGGGTGGAGAGATTGTTCCGGCTATGGAGCGCGGTGTCATAGATGCCTTCGAGTTCAATAACCCATCGTCCGACAGTGACTTTGGCGCACAAGATGTTGCTAAGAACTATTATTTGTCTTCTTACCATCAAGCATCCGAGTCGTTTGAATTCATCTTCAATCGCGACTTCTTTGAAGACCTTGAGCCTGATTTACAAGCCATCTTAGAGCATAGTGTAGAGGCTGCTTCAACGGCCAATACGGCATCTGCAATGAACAGGTACTCTGCTGATTTGCAGAATTTACAAGAGTCGGGTGTGACTGTTCATCGAACATCACAAGAAATCCTTGATGCACAGATTCAAGCTTGGGACGGATTGATTGCAGATTTGGAAAAAGATGAGTTCATGAAGGAGATTCTGGATAGCCAACGTGCTTGGGTTGAGCGCGTTACTTATTATGAACTGATGAATGCGCCTGATTATCAGCTGGCCTATAACCACTATTTTCCAGGTAAGTTAAAGCTGTAAGGGCTCGGACTTAACTAAGACGATAGTGATTTACGTTTGGGCTTAAGTCGATAGTAAGAAAGGGCTATTCGAGAATACAGTTAGAGGCGAGTTGGCCTTGCTTGAATAGCTCATTTCTGTGCAGCTTCCCAGAGGGTGGTGTCCGAGTCGTGATGGTCTCGGATGCCCACTTGGTGAACGGCTTGCGTGCATTGAGGCTAGGCATGGCAAGTACGTTGATCACACATTCTTGAAAAATTTATGGGTTTATGACTCCATGCTAGGGTTTATTACATTTGCAGATAAATTATCTGCCTGGTTCGGCAAGGCCTTCGCATGGCTTATTGTGTTGATGACATTTGGTGTCAGTTACGAGGTTGTTGTTAGATACATTTTCAACTCACCAACGCCGTGGTCCCTAGATGTATCTTTCATCATGTATGGCAGCTTGTTCATGATGGCAGGTGCTTATACCTTGTCTAAGAACGGCCATGTTCGTGGCGATTTTCTTTACAGATTGTGGCGTCCAAGGACACAGGCACTGGTCGATCTGGTGTTGTATTTTTTCTTCTTTTTTCCGGGCATTATTGCGCTAACTTTAGCAGGCTGGAAGTATTCGTCGCGATCGTGGGGCTACACCGAAGTCAGTGTTAATAGTCCTGCTGGTATTCCCATCTTCCAGTTCAAGTCAATCATGGTTGCTGCGGGCATATTGCTGTTTATCCAAGGTATGGCTCAGGTTTGCCGTTGTATCTTGTGCATACGCGAAGGCTATTGGCGCGTTGCTGAAAGTGATGTTGAAGAAACCGAAGAAATACTCACGAAGCAAGCTAGCAAGTCGACAGATGTACGGTAACTATCAACACGTGATACCTGATCAATTCACAACACCTTCCAACGCTATGATTTATCGCATGGTGGACGCAGCTCATGACTGATCCGCAAATTGCTCTAGCAATGCTAGGGCTTTTTATCTGCTTTGTATTTTTGGGTTTTCCTATCGCCTTTACCCTGATGGCAATGGGCATGGGTTTTGGTTATTACGCCTATTTTGATGCGCGGCGTATGTGGCGTGCATACAATCGTCTTGAAGAGGACGTTGGGTCTATAGAACAAGCCACTTCATGGTTAGGAGGTTTGTTCAATAACCGAATCTTCGATTTGTTTGTTAACCAGACCTACACGGTCATGTCAAATGAAGTATTAACAGCGGTACCGTTGTTTCTGTTCATGGGCTATGTTGTTGAACGAGCCAATATCGTTAGCCGTTTATTCAGCACCTTAAACATTGCAGCACGCAATATTCCGGGGTCGATGGGCGTTGCGGCGCTGATTACTTGTGCGCTGTTTGCCACTGCAACTGGTATCGTCGGTGCCGTAGTGACACTGATGGGGCTGCTGGCATTGCCCGCTATGCTCAAGGCGCGCTACAACCCGAGTTTTGCCGCAGGCATTATTTGCGCAGGTGGCACTTTGGGCATACTCATACCGCCCTCCATCATGCTTATTGTGTACGCAGCGTCATCTGGCGTTTCTATTGTGCGTTTGTATGCAGGCGCACTGTTGCCAGGACTTACACTGGTGGGCCTATATCTTGTTTACATTGTTGGGCGAGCTTTTTTGCAGCCAAATATAGCGCCTAAGCCAACACTTGAAGAAGTTCCGCACGTGCCAGCCGGTAAGCTGCTATGGATGGTCATTACCTCTTTCTTGCCTTTGGCCATTCTTATCATGTCAGTGCTGGGGTCTATTCTTTTTGGCTTGGCAACGCCCACTGAGGCTGCGGCAATTGGTGCCTTGGGCGGTATGGTGTTAGCTGTTATCTATCGCGCAATGACATTCCAGCGGTTGCGCGAATCGGTGTACCTCACTGTGCGCACGGCGGCCATGGTGTGTTGGTTGTTCGTGGGTTCTTACACATTCTCTTCTGTATTTTCCTATCTAGGTGGTGAACACGTTATCGCTGACTTTGTCGGTGGGCTTGATCTGACGCCACTGCAATTTTTGTTAATGGCTCAACTCATTATTTTCTTGCTAGGTTGGCCGCTTGAGTGGTCTGAGATCATCATCATTTTTGTGCCCATCTTTTTGCCGCTTTTACCCTTGTTTGGTATTGATCCTTTGTTCTTCGGCATACTGGTTGCGCTTAATTTACAGACCTCGTTTTTAACCCCGCCTATGGCGATGTCCGCCTACTATTTGAAGGGCATAGCCCCCCCTGAAGTGCAACTCACCATGATTTTCAAAGGCGTTCTGCCATTTCTTTTTCTGGTCATCGTTTCGATGGTCTTGATGTACAACTTCCCCAATATCGTTTTCTACTTGCCTGAAAAAATCTATGGGTAACAATAGCCTTACTGATTTGACCAACACAACTGAAGGCGAGGGTGTAAATCCTCAAGCAGCACCAGCCTCGCCAATGAGTTCGGCAGCTGCGGCTATTGACATTCGCGACAGCCTTGCATCAGGTTCGATGAACGCTGCGCAGGTCGTTGGCATGTGTTTGTCGCAGATCGCTGAGCGTGAACCTGAAGTTCAAGCTTGGGCTTGGTTGGATTCTGATTACGCGCTACAGCAGGCACAGAGGCGTGATATCGAACGACGCTCAGGCCAGCCAATGGGTCCACTGCATGGTGTGCCTGTGGGTATAAAAGATGTTATCGATACTGTTGACATGCCAACACAAAACGGCACCGTCATAGATGAGGGACGTATGCCATCCTCAGATGCCTTCGTTGTCGAGCGATTGAAGCAAGCAGGGGCCATTATTTTAGGTAAAACGGTATCTACTGAGCTTGCGTTCCTGGCACCTTCAAAAACACGCAATCCACATAATCCAAACCGGACACCTGGTGGTTCATCTGCGGGTTCAGCTGCGGCTGTGGCCAGCGGTATGGTGCCAGTGGCTATTGGCACGCAAACGGGTGGATCCGTTATTCGGCCTGCGGCGTTTTGCGGTGTCACTGGCTTCAAACCCACATTTGGGCGTATACCGCGCACGGGAATCTTGCTGCAGTCGGCCAGTTTGGATACGGTGGGTGTGTTTGGTCGCTCGGTGGCAGATGTTGCCATGGTTGCCGATACGTTGTTTGGGTATCAGTCGGAAGATGCTTCAACTACTCTGTCTCCGGCTGCACGATTGCTAGAAATAGCCTCCACTAACCCTCCTGTGATACCGACATTCGCGTTTGTGAAAACACCATTCTGGAGTCTGGCGGATGAGCCGATGCAAATGGCATTGCAAGAGCTTGCCAACGTACTGGGTGAGCGATGTTTTGAGGCTCAGCTACCGAATGCTTTTGCTGACGCGGTGACTATTCGTGCGCGTATTAATCAGGCGGAAATGGCGAAGAATTTTCATGGTTACCGTCGCACAGGTGATGATCAGTTATCTGAAGAGATAAAGGCATTTATGAATGCAGGTGATCAAGTGCTCGCCCGTGATTATCTGTCGGCGCTTGATTGGCCTGCTGTGTTCAATGCGGGTCTTGATGAAGTGTTTGAACGTTGCGATGCCATCCTCACTCCCGCTACAACAGGTGCGGCACCCGGGTTGGAGACCACGGGAGATGCGGTATTTAATGGTTTGTGGACACTGTGTGGAACGCCCGCTATTACCTTGCCGCTGTTCAGTGCGGATGACGGCATGCCAATGGGTGTTCAACTGATTGGGCGATGTGGTGATGATGCACGCCTACTCAGAACGGCGCGCTGGTTAGAAGGGTATGTTGCCTCTCTATGACTTTTGTTGTAACCAAAACTATGACCGCATTTGCTTTGCAGAGACGCGGTGGCCTAGACAAGCACCATTGTAAAAATGTAGTGTGAAAATGACAGGGGACAAGCCATGACAGATTCAATCCTAGCGATCGTTGCATTTGCCGTTCTTGTCGCGTTTCTGGGCATCTTGGTTTTCTATGTGCCGCGGCTTGATCTCGGATTGGTTGTTGGCGCGACGTTACTGCTAGTAGCCTATGATTTTTTCTGGCATGGTCGTAAGCGTTCATCTAAGAAAAAGCCTTAGCGCTTGAGCTTGCCCATGAGTAAACCTGGTTTGCGCGTGAGCAGCCGCGTGATCGGCTGGTATAGTTCGTTTGTTTACGAAAAGACACTGGATTACCCATGACACAAGAAAGACCACCCCTGCCACCTTTCACTACTGAAACTGCAGCACAAAAAGTACGAATGGCCGAAAACGGTTGGAATTCGCGAGATGCTGAAAAAGTCAGCCTTGCGTACACGGAAGATAGCGTATGGCGTAATCGTTCAGTGTTCATTACAGGGCGTGAATCTATTCAGGCATTTTTAATTGAGAAGTGGCAAAAAGAGCATGCGTACAGACTGATAAAAGAGCTGTGGGCTACGCATGAAAACCGGATTGCAGTTCGATTTGCCTATGAGTGGCATAACGACTGCGATGAGTGGTTCCGCTCCTACGGAAACGAGAATTGGGAGTTTGATAGCGCGGGACTGATGCGAACTCGTTTTGCCAGTATCAATGACATCTCAATTGGTGCGGCGGATCGCCTGTTCCATTGGCCTCAAGGCACACGTCCTGATGATCACGCAAGTTTGAGTGACTTGGGCTTGTAGTACTGAAAGAAGAAACGTGATTTGCGCGAAGGCGGAAACATGTCACCGGCACAAAGGCGGCAACACGTCATCTCTCCGCGAAGGCGGAGATCCATTTATGCCCAAGCCAATGCCAGCATTCTAGATCCCGCCTGAGAGGGAATGACGGTTGGCCAGCATTGGGCACGAAATGGTTTACCAAGCTAGCTGTTCTACTCCAGAGTAATATTTACTCGTCGGTTAAGTTGCCTGCCGTCAGCGGTATTATTCGAAGCTACGGGATGCTGCTCACCCAGCCCACGTGTATCCATTCGTACACGACCAACATTCATTCGCAATAGCGCTTCCATCACTGAGCTGGCCCGACGCTGGGACAGTGCATCGTTATGGCGTTGAGAACCAAAGCTATCTGTATAACCTGCTAAATTGACTTCCATTTCTTCACACTGGACTAGCGTTTCTGCAATGCTAGCAATCGTCTGTATTGATTGTGCGTTAAGTTCAGCAGAATCCGAAGAGAAGTATACCGACACGACGGGATAGGCTGATGCCACGCACTTAGGTTCTACAGTGGCTGCAGCTAATCGCGGTTCTGGCGGGGCTAGAATCGTGTCTTGCGCAGGTGCTGCCTGTGCTAAGGAAATCGCGCTAGGGTTGGAACGTTTACCCAGTCTATAAACTAACGCAAGCTGCGCATATTGCACATCTTCTTCATACGAAATAAATTCTGCTCGCAGCCCCAGCCCTACCTGTGTCATGTACTCCAAACCCACGCCAATTAACAAGTGCGCTGAATTTGACTGATCGTAAGGCACATCACCGTCTGCACTATTGTTAATGGTGCCCACGCCTAGGCGACCATACCCTGTCAGTCCTTGTCGCTTGTATCGGTTCCGGTTCTTGCCAACATATATCAGTGCACTGGCTCCGTATTCTTCATAGTTAATACGCCCGCCCGGAGATAAACCTGCGCTGCCCAAATCCGCTGCATGAAGTTCTACTGCGAATGTCCGGTTCACATCCACGCCGAGCGTAATCTGGGCACCAGTACTAACCCTATCATTAACCTCAAATGCTGGCACTTCGCTAGTATCCGGCTCAAGCAGACTTTTACCAATACCCGCAGCCAGATAAACATGGCGTTGTATACGGTGTTGATCTATTGGTGTAGCCTGCGCAATGTCTGGTTCTTGAGCCGTACCACTAGAGCTTGTGACAACACCGGAAGTACTCAACGCTGAACAACCGCTGGCAACTAGTGTAGCCAGCAATCCTACGGCAAATACCTGACCACGTTTTTGGCAAAGTTCAGTCATTTTAGTCACGATGTTTGATTCAGATTGTGGTTGGCTGTCTTAAGCATCATTTGCAACCTCAGTTTTGACGCGGTATTTACGCCTCAGTACGAGTCCTATAACACCCAGTAGTATCAAACCAAAAGGTCCCGTTGAACCACTGCCACGTAGTGCCGTTCTGATCTTTCCCTCTGGTCCCACCACAGCCACAGACGCTTGTTGCAAGTCTGGTGTGCCATCACCATCGGTATCCGGCAAATCAGGACTTATGAATAGTTCGCCCGAGGGACGCCTTGCTAAACCATTAGAGAACGGGTCTAAGTCAAAGCGATCCACGATGCCATCGCCGTCGCTGTCAGTCTCGAATAGAAAATCAGCATCGGCAAAGTCGGCGATGCCATCGCCATCAGTGTCACTTGCTGATAGTTGATCGGTATCTACATTATCTGGAATGCCATCGTTATCGGCATCTTCCCAACCATCGATGACACCATCAGCATTGGCGTCAATGCCACCTGCCTCTGATAGGTCACTAACACCATCGCCATCACTATCCAGATCCAGATGATTCAGAACGCCGTCGTTATCAGTATCTAGCGGTGTCGAGCCTGCTGCGTTATCTGACCAACCGTCGTCATTGTCATCAACGATGTTGTCAATCGAACCACTTCCGTTTGCATCCAGTGACGCATTAGCGCTTTCCCGAGTGTCTGGAACGCCGTCGTTATCTGCGTCTAAATCAAGGTAGTCCTCAATGCCATCTCCATCAGTATCGCTAAGCGGTAGTGGAAGTGCTTGAACACCATCGTCTATGCCATCTGTATTGCTATCAAGAAAATCGTCAACCCGACCATCTGCGTCTGTATCGGTACCACCGGCTTCTACCAGATCCGCGATACCATCGTTATCAGAATCCAGATCAAGGTAATCTGGTATACCGTCGCCATCGGTATCGTTGGTACCTTCTAATAGGTCTGGAATGCCATCGTTATCTGCATCTTGGTCCAGATAGTCTGGAACATCATCATTATCAGTATCCTCAGTTCTCTCTTGTGCATCAGGCACACCGTCGTTATCGCTGTCAGTATCAAGAGAGTCGGGGATTCCGTCACCGTCAGTATCTACTGGGTTCAATGGATCAGGGCCGATTTCGTCAGCGTCAGCAATGCCGTCGCCATCGGAGTCGGTTTCCATAAAATCAGGAATGCCATCGCCGTCTGTATCTAACGGATTCAGCGGATCAGTGCCAGCTTCATCAGCATCAGGAATGCCATCACCATCGGCATCAAGGTCGAGGTGATCAGGAGTGCCGTCACCGTCTGTGTCTACTGGATTGAATGGATCTGGGCCAATCTCATTAGCATCTGAAATGCCATCACCATCGGAATCGATTTCCTGGTAATCAGGGATGTCATCGCCGTCTGTATCTACTGGATTTAATGGATCTGAGCCGATTTCGTTAGCATCAGGAATGCCATCACCATCGGCATCAAGGTCGAGGTGATCAGGAGTGCCGTCACCATCTGTATCTACTGGATTTAATGGATCTGGGCCAATTTCGTCAGCATCAGCAATACCATTGCCATCAGAATCTAAATCTTGAAAATCAGGGATACCGTCGCCGTCTGTATCAACAGGATTGGCAGGATCAGCGCCAACTTCGATCGCATC
>JALZWO010000072.1 GCA_023300375.1 Granulosicoccus sp.
CCCTGCAATCCCTGCAATCCCTGCAATCCCTGCAATCCCTGCAATCCCTGCAATCCCTGCAATCCCTGCAATCCCTGCAATCCCTGCAATCCCTGCAATTATCATGTTGAGGTATTTTGCACTCATATAGTGCAAAATAATCTGTAAAATGCCCTATAAAAGAGCAAATAAGTGATGGACGTATATGTAGAAATGTTCTTATCACATTGTTTTTTAACGACTTTCTAATTATATTCTACAAAAAATCATCTTGCGCTAACGCGGAGCGCTATTTGCAGCTCCACACTGCAACATCAACATGTAACCCCATGAACCCAAGCACCAACACCCTACTGGATTCCATGGCCACAGCTGTTCTGGCCTTGGATGAGCGAATGCGGATCACGTACCTGAACGGCGCTGCTGAGCAGCTGCTAGGCATTAGTGCGCGCAAGGCTCTGGACCAGCAGCTGCCGCGCATGCTAACCATTCCTGACACCCTGTTCGCTCGCCTGCGAGAAGCACTAAACAACGGCCAGCCTTTTACTGAACGTCAAATCACAGTAGAGCCACACGGGCAAGATCCTCAACTTGTTGACATGTCGCTGTCGCCGTTTCGAGCCCACGATAACAGCACAGCGCTGGCACTCGAAATCAACACGATCAATCGGCCACTGCGCATTGCACGCGATGAGGCCATGGTAGCCCAACAAGAACACGCCAGCTCTCTACTACGTGGGCTTGCTCACGAGATTAAAAACCCGCTAGGTGGCTTGCGTGGGGCTGCGCAATTGCTAGACAGGCAACTGCCCAATAGGGAACTTAGCGAATACACCGCTATTATCATCCGTGAGGCAGACAGACTACAAAACCTTATAGACAGGATGTTAGGCCCCACTACCAGACCACAACGAACTCCTATCAATTTGCACGAAGTTCTCGAGCATGTGCGCAAAATCATTATCGCTAGCGCACCTGATGGAGTAAAGGTCAGGTTTGATTACGACCCCAGCATTCCTGAATGCCTGAGCGATAGAGACAGACTGGTGCAGGTCGTTCTCAACATTGCCGGCAATGCCGTGCAAGCCGTTGGTGAAGCGGGAACCATTGTGTTTAGTTCACGAGTGATTAGTAACTTCACCATAGCGGCAAAACGACACCCACTGGTTGCCAAGCTATCGATACATGACAACGGCTTGGGCGTACCAGAACATCTCATTGATCAGATTTTCTACCCTATGGTCACAGGCTTTGATAGCGGCACCGGGCTTGGCTTATCAATAGCACAGTCAATGATGAACCAGCTAGGCGGAATGATCGAATGCCAAAGCACACCTGGCGATACAACGTTTACCATACTCATACCTTTGGAAATAGCACAATGAGTGACGAATATGTATGGGTTATTGATGATGACCAGTCGATACGTTGGGTATTGGAAAAAACACTCAAACAAGCAGGTATGCAGGTCAGTGTTTTTGAGTCAGCAGATGAAGTACTTCAAGCTATGCGCGACAATGCCATTGCGCCAGACGCCATCATCAGCGACATCCGCATGCCAGGCTCAGATGGCTTGAGCTTACTGAAAACATTCAAAACAGACCATCCAGATACACCGGTACTAATCATGACGGCGTATTCGGATCTGGACAGCACAGTATCAGCTTACGAGGGAGGCGCTTTTGAATACATTCCAAAACCGTTTGATGTAGATACTGTTCTGGAACAAGTCAAGCGCGCCTGCAATGTGCAAAAAGATGAACGGGCAGCTTCACGTGCTGTACATAAAGTAAGCAACAATCAAGTACGTCAAGAGGATCCAGCCGAACTGATTGGAGATGCACCTGCCATGCAGAATGTATTTAAAGCTATTGGGCGTTTGTCACGTTCAAAAATTACAGTTCTTATCAATGGTGAAAGTGGCACTGGCAAAGAGCTTATTGCACATGCACTACATCGGCACAGCCCACGAGCCACCAAGCCATTTGTAGCGTTGAACATGGCAGCCATTCCGCACGACCTTATGGAGTCTGAACTTTTTGGCCACGAAAAAGGCTCATTTACCGGAGCACAAAACACACGCATCGGTCGCTTCGAACAATCCGATGGGGGCACACTGTTTCTCGATGAAATTGGTGATATGCCAGCCACACTACAAACACGATTGCTCAGAGTATTAGCTGACGGACAATTCTATCGTGTTGGCGGGCATGTACCTATTGAAGTCGACGTCAGAATCATTGCAGCAACCCATCAAGACTTAAACGCACTAGTGGAAGAGAAACGTTTTAGAGAGGATCTATACCATCGCTTGAATGTGATTAGAATCGAAGCACCACCACTACGAGAACGCCGTGAGGACATTCCACGTCTGTTAAAACACTTCTTGGCAAAAGCTGCAAAAGAACTCGGCGAAGAGCCCAAGCTTATGTCCACTGACTTTGAAGCACATGTGTCATCGCTTGATTGGCCAGGCAATGTACGTCAACTACAAAACACGGCTAACTGGCTAACGGTGATGGCCAACAGTAACGATCTCACTGTTGACGATATGCCCGAGCCAGATACTAAAACTGCCAGAAAACGTGAAAACAATTGGGAAAGCGGCTTTCGTCAATGGGCCAACCAGCAGCTCTTGGAAGGCAACACTGACTTGCTCGGTAGCGCACAGCCTACGATGGAAAAAATCCTTATACAGTGTGCATTAAATAAAACAAAAGACCGACGCCAGGAAGCGGCAAAACTCATTGGCTGGGGTAGAAACACACTGACCCGGAAAATAAAAGAACTCGATATGGAGTAAGGGAGTTGTCGCGTTAATTCCTCAGCGGGCTAAGGGCTGATCGACAAAGCCAATTCGTAGTGCAAGCGCTGCCGTCCAGAAAAGCAGCACCGCGCCAACAGAGCGCTGATACGCACCTATCCAGTCTGGATCAAGAGCGAAGAAGATCGGTGCGAGTAAGCTCCAGAGTAGCAAGCAGATCAGCGTCAGGAAAGCCGTTGAGTGATGGCTTCGCCAAAGCACAACCGCCACGCAAGTCATGGCAAAACCAACACTACCGCCAAGAAGCCAAAGCGGACCGCCAGAATCGGCCATCGACTGCGTCGTTTGAGATACCGAAGCAAAATGCAAAGGCAACCAGACGATCAACGCTGCGTTGAGTAGCAGAAAGAATTGCGCGCTTCGCACAAAACGACCAGCCCCGGGCCTGTTCAGCAATAAAACCAGCCCGAGATGTCCTAGAGCGAACAGCCACAAGCCATAACGAAACCAGACGGCCTCCTCGCTCAAGGCTAGCTCACCTATAGAGCTGGAAACCGGATTTAGGCCACTGGCGTGCAGCGCTACAAAATGTGTCGTGATAGCAGCCGCGCAACCGAACAATACCAGCGTTACAGACAAGGTTCGAGATGCAGTCATACAGTCCTCTATTTCACAGATAAGAACGAAAAAAACTCAATGCGGCCACTAAACACACTAAAAACGCAAAGGTTACAAGAAACATGCATTAGTCATCCAATTCCAGTTGAGTTCGTAAACTAAATCATCGAGCGCATTATGAACCAAATGGAACAACACCTGTCCCAATATGTGCAAGATGAATTAAAGAAGTAAAACCCATTCATCATATGGAGATAATCAGATGCATAACGAACAACTAACAGCTAGTTTTTACTTTATGAGTTTTGGCATTTTTTGCGTAGTAGTTGCCTTTACAACTATCGGTATTGTTTCTGCCATTTAATCAGCGAGCGAACGGCCCTTTTCGGGCTGTTCGCTGCTAGTCGCGTAAAACAGCAGCACAATTAACTGTGTCGCTCGACACGTTCCAGTCACCATTGAGCGTGCAAATTGAAGCATATTCACGATGTACGCGAAATTTCCCTTTACTAGCGTCGCCATCATCGAGTCTGGCGTCGAGCTGCGACAGGATATTAACCGGCACTTTGTCGCCCGTGAAAATTTCATTAGCAGCAGCATCACTATTGGCAGCTTGGGAACCGTAGCTGATTTTGTAATACCCACTAAAAGGGTTTTGCGGACAGGTTGTGGGCCCGCACTCCACATCAGTAGCTGTGCCAGTGGCAGCTTGGGAGCCATCGTAGCCACCGCTAATGAACCCTGCGAGCGCTAGTTGATGCCATACTCCCGCACGCTCTGCAGATGCGTCGATTCGCCCATTGCCATTACCAGGAACAGCTGCGCTGTCTATTTGTGAAGCAGCCTTGGAAAAGTCCCCTGCAATAGCCCTGTAGCGTTCCTGAAACGAAAGCATCGCGGTTTGAATGCCACTTATCTCTGTAGTCATTGCCCGAACTCTTGCACTATCTACCAGCGCTTGCCCCTGAAATACACCACCCAAAACCAAACCGACGATCGCCAGTACGATTGCCATTTCGACCAAGGTAAATCCACGCAGCTGACCCAGTGTGGGCCTCACCCCATTAAACCTGCTGACCGTTCCGACTGGCTTCATACCTGTGTGCTTGCCTCTCAATAGAATTTTCATTAACCGCGCTCCTTCGCTAGCTGTTGAATTATTAGCCTACCACTGAACCCACTTTGCAATCACGGCAATTAGAATCAAATACACATTCGCTGTATATATCATCGGCTACCTAGTGGGCCTCTGTATTGGCAGTCACTTTACGGACATCATTTCAAATGACGTAGTCTTCGTGGGAATGACGTGGCTTTCGTGGCAATGAGGCGTTCCTTCAGGACGAAGATAAGTGCAAAACACCCCCTAAAAAGGCGCACTACGTGGCACTCGTGGAAATGGTATGGCGTCGCGTATATTTTCCATACCGGTAACATAGTTGAGCACACGCTCAAAACCCATACCAAAACCTGCATGTGGCGCGGAACCATATCGTCGTAAATCGCGGTACCAATCTAATTCGTCTGCAAGGCCCAGCGCATCGAGTTTGGCATCAAGCACTGACAAACGTTCTTCACGTTGGCTGCCACCAATAATTTCTCCAATACCCGGAGCCAACACATCCATCGCAGCAACCGTTTTACCGTCATCGTTTTCACGCATGTAAAACGCTTTAATCTCTTTAGGATAATTTTGCAAAATGACTGGACGCCCAACATGCTCTTCAGCCAACCAGCGCTCATGCTCTGACTGTAGGTCCACTCCCCAGTTAACCGGATAGTCAAACTTCTTGCTTGATTTTTCAAGAAGCACAATAGCGTCGCTGTAGTCCATACGTTCAAAGCTGGCCTTTGCCACATGTTGCAGCCGTGTCAATGCATCCTTATCAATGCGTTGTGCAAAAAATGCCATGTCGTCTTCACGCTCTTCCAGCACGGCGTTAAACAGATACCGCAGAAAATCTTCAGCCAGTGCTGCGTTGTCATCAAGATTAGCAAATGCCATCTCAGGTTCTACCATCCAGAACTCAGCCAGATGACGGCTGGTGTTTGAATTTTCAGCGCGAAAAGTGGGGCCAAAGGTGTACACCTTACTCAATGCCAAGGCATAGCTTTCGGCATTGAGCTGACCACTCACAGTTAAAAAAGCTTCTCTGGCAAAAAAATCTTTGTCAAAATCTACTTTTCCAGTATCAGTTTTTGATGGGCTCATAGCGTCAAGTGTACTGACCCGAAACAACTCGCCTGCTCCCTCACAATCACTGGTGGTAATAATAGGTGTGTTCACCCACTGAAAATTGCGTTCTTTGAAATATCGATGAATAGAGCTGGATAGAGTGGAGCGCACACGGCTGATAGCACCAAAAGCATTGGTGCGTGGTCGCAAATGAGCCACTTGCCGAAGGTACTCAAAGGTGTGACGTTTTTTGGCGACGGGGTATTGTTCTGGATCGTCCACATCACCCACAATCGTTAACGCCGTTGCCTGAAGCTCCACACTTTGGCCTTTACCTTGTGATTCAACCAAGGTACCTGTGACTTCGATGGCAAATCCTGCAGATACACGCATAACATCTTGCTGGTAGTTGCTCAGCGATGCGTCAACAATCACCTGCAATGCATCGAAGCACGTGCCGTCGTACAACGCTATAAAAGACAAACCTGCCTTAGAGTCACGCCGACTTCGAGCCCAGCCTTGCACGGTGATAGCTTGCTCGGAAGGCTTAGTGGCCAGAAGTTCTACAATATCGAGTTTATTCATGGATCTTTGCTGTCATCCAACCTTATAAGGGAATAGCCGGGTGTTGAGGGATTAGTGGTTTACCACGCTCGGCCAGTTGTACCACCAGTGATTCAAACGAGTCCCAGACAGAGCCTGCTGCCTGACCTTTTATCTGGCGGTCAATGGTAGTGCATGTGGATAGCATGTTCAGCCAACTTGCCGCATTGTGACGTTCCATGGCTTTTTTCAGCGGCGGCATGCGATTCTGCCAAACACCGGCCGATTTGAGCGCAGAATCTATCGAGACACCCGCTTCACAAGCCTCCGCAGCTCTTGCACCTGCACGCACTTCACTACTCAATGACCACAGCACCAGCACTTCTGCCACCGCCTCATCGTGCAAACCCGCAAGCACTCGCAAGGCTCTACGTCCCTGCCCTTGCAAGGCCGCAAGCACCAGATCGGCAATCGAGTATCGGGCGCTGTCGGCAACCGCATCGAGTACATTTTGGTGACTGAGAATACCCTCCGGATAGAGCAATGCCAGACGTTCAATCTCTTGCTGCGCAGCCAGAAGATTACCCTCGACTCGCTCCGCAATGAGATTCAGGGCATCGTTGTCCGCCTGTAGGCCACGGGTTAACAGCCGATTTTTTAGCCATCCACCCAGTTGATGCACGGGTATTGGCCCAGCGGGCATCGTGACACCGATTTTATCAATGCTTTTGAACCATGCGCTGTTGCTGCCTGATCTGTCGAGTTTTCCCGAACTGATTAACAACAGCACGTCTTGCGCTGGGTTAGAACAATACTGTTTCAGTGCCTCACCTCCGGTCCTGCCTGGTTTGCCGGTAGGCAGTCGCACATCGATGATGCGCCGCTCCGAGAACAAAGACAGGCTATCTACGGCCTCTCGAAAGCTCATCCAGTCCGAATCATCCACCGGCTGCAGCACCGTGCGCTCATCAAATCCATTTTTACCCGCATGCGCACGCAACTGGTCACCTGCCTCCATGATCTGCAAGGGCTCGTCGCCATAGAGCAAATACACAGGGGCTAGGTTTTTCTTCAGATGTGCGTCAAGTTTGTCGGGGTAAAGTCGCATAACAGCAATGCCGAAATTAGACGTGTAGCATACCGCGAACCGAGCCAATTCTTGAAGCACCAATACGCAATGAGCCCAACCTCTTTTATTAATCCACCCTCCGACGCCCTGTTTGCCATCGGCCGCGCCATTTTGTTCGAAATGGACCCTGAAAGAGCGCACGACCTAGCGCTGTCGTTACTGAGCAAAACCGCCGTCAAGTCATGGGTGGGTTCTCGCTACCAGAGCCCGCCGTGCCAAACAGCGGTCTTCGGTCAGCATTTCGACAATCACATCGGACTGGCTGCGGGTCTTGATAAAAACGCCGATTACATTGACGCACTAGGTGCCATGGGATTCGGTCACATCGAGGTAGGCACAGTCACCCCCAAACCACAAGATGGCAACGCCAAGCCCAGACTATTTCGTCTGGTACAGCATCAAGGCCTGATAAACCGAATGGGCTTTAACAACAAAGGGGTTGATCATCTGGTCGAACAAGTTCAAAAGCGCCAATACCAGGGTCGCTTGGGCATCAATATTGGTAAAAACGCAACCACGCCACTCGACAAAGCATTGGACGATTACCTGTTCTGCCTGCAACGTGTTTATGCATTTGCCGATTACATCACCGTCAATATTTCTTCCCCAAACACAAAAGGCCTTCGTGATCTACAACACGGTGAGCGCTTGCAAACGTTACTCGAAGGAATAAAGAATGAACAAAGCACGCTAGCCACTCAACACGGGCGCTACGTACCCATTGCGGTAAAAATTGCCCCAGACATGAGTAACGACGAACTGGATTCATTCTGCGAAGAGCTGGTGAGGTTTGAAATTGATGCCATCATCTCGGGTAATACAACCAACACGCGAGATACCGTGGCAGGTAATCTGTACGCTCCAGAAACAGGCGGGCTTAGTGGCCGCCCTTTAATATCCCTAGCTAATGATCGCCTGGCAGCTGTAATCGAACGAGTCAATGGCAAAGTGGTTGTGATTGGCGCTGGCGGCATTAGCTGCGGGCAAGATGCGCTAAACAAATTAGACGCAGGTGCCAATCTTGTTCAGCTCTACTCTGGTCTTATATTCCACGGACCAGCGTTAGTTCGAGATTGTATTAACGCTTGTCGAAAATTGCCCAGCTAAGCAGCGCTGTACTTCAAACAAATAAACAATACTACTCTGACACCAGAGTATAAAGCCTTTAAAATTTAAAGACAAAAAGACAAATAGAACTATGACCTATATCGACGTATTCAATGGCGACGCTGACGGTATCTGTGCACTGCATCAACTGCGCCTTGCTGACCCTCAAACCAGTCAGCTTATTACCGGCGTAAAACGCGATATCGCGTTAGTAAAGCAGATCCATGCAAAGCAAGACGACATTGTCACTGTATTGGATATCTCACTAGACAAAAATCGCGATGCACTGAATAAAGTGTTGGATATAGGAGCTAAAGTCACTTACATGGATCATCACTTTGCTGGCAACATTCCCGAACACAGCAATCTGACAGCACATATTGATACCTCTGCAGAAACTTGCACAGGACTTATTGCCAACAAGATTCTTGAAGGTAAGCATTTGCCATGGGCGGTGGTTGCAGCGTTTGGCGACAATCTGCTAAGTGCGGCGCGAACGGCAGCTGAGCCTTTGTCACTGAGCGATGCGCAATTACAACAGCTTCAAACTCTAGGCACACTCCTAAATTACAACGGGTATGGTGCATCTCTCAGCGATCTGTATTTTGAACCTGCTGATCTTTATCAACGTGTTCAACCACATGCCAGTCCATTTAGCTTTATTGAAGAAGACAAAGCGTATGTCACTTTGAACGATGGCTTCAACGATGACCATGCACGTGCCACATCAATAGAGGCTCATACCAGCGATGCAAAAATAGCCATCTATCTGTTTCCTAATGAGCCATTCGCCAGACGTATCAGTGGTGTTTATGCCAATGAACTGGCTCAACAGTTTCCCGATCGTGCGCATGCTCTACTTAGCGAATCCGCCGATGGAAGTTATCTGGTCAGTTGCCGCGCACCAGTTAATAATCGCGAAGGGGCTGATGAATTGTGCCGCCAGTTTGAGACCGGTGGTGGCCGTAAAGCTGCAGCAGGTATCAATAGCCTACCTGCCAAAGAGCTAGAGCGATTTTCTCAAGCAATGCAACAGCAGTTCGGCTAAACACAGAGGCAGCGTCATTCTCACGAAGAAAACGTAACTCCCGCGAAGAATAGGAGACGTCACTCTCGTGGGGATGACGAGTTCACGTTAGCGCTATTCGACTGAATACATACGTTTTAAGTAGTAGGCCTAACTAGATATTCATTAGCTCACGCACATGAGCTGCTGCACAGCGGCTTAGCGCAGGCAATGCGTATCCGCCTTCAAGCATCGACACCACCCGGCCATCAGCGTGCTGATCAGCAACCTGCATGATTTGCTGCGTAATCCATACAAAATCATCGTCCACGAGAGAGATATTGGCCAGCGGGTCCTCAATGTGTGCATCAAAGCCTGCACTTACGAATACCATTTGCGGCTTGAATCGCTCTAGCGCTGGCAACCAGGTACCTGTAATAGCGTTCCTGAAATCAGCGCTTTTACTTCCCGACACCAGCGGCACATTCATTCTTTGATCTTTCACATTTGGCCGATAACCACCAGGATAAAACGGTGACTGAAATGATGAACAGAAAAGGATAGAGGAGTCGCCATCCACAATATCCTCAGTACCGTTTCCATGATGAACGTCAAAATCCAAGATAGCAACGCGCTCAAGCCCATGTTCCTTGGCAGCATGGCGCGCGGCAATGGCAATGTTGCCAAAAAAACAAAACCCCATTGCCTGATCATGTTCGGCATGATGCCCCGGTGGACGTGTCAGGCAAAATGCATTTTTGACCTCGCCATTACACACCATATCTACAGCCAGAATGCCTGAACCTGCCGCACGTAAGCTCGCCTCTAACGTGTAGGGGTTCATTGACGTATCAGGGTCGAGCTGGACGTACCCTGTCTCTGGCGCACTGCGGTGAATGTGATCAACGTGGCTCTCGGTATGCGCTAATAACAATTGTTCACGCAAGGCTACCGGTGCTTCACGATGTTGCAGATAATCGAAAAGACCCTGCTGCATCAACTGATCATTGATGGCATCGATGCGCTGCGGACATTCAGGGTGCCCTTCGCTGATTTCGTGCTTGACACAATCGCGATGGGAAATCAGGGCCGTGTTCATCGTTTGCTCCGCAGTGAATATCGTTCAGACCTTGCCAGTGGACATAGTCGGCTAGGGGTAGATCCTACCCCCAATAGCTATGCTCGCGCAAACAGTTCCATTGCTCAGTCACCCCATCCTGTAACATTCAGGCATGTCTACCTTGCTGCTCGACAAGCTTCTTGAACCCGCATCTATTGTGGTCATTGGTGCGAGCGCCAGAGAAAGCTCACCAGGATTAATGCTCACAAAGAATCTGTTGCAAGGTGGTTACAGTGGCAAGCTGTTTCTGGTTAATCCGCGCTACGACAACATTCTTGGTCAAACGTGCTTCAAATCTGTCAAAGCGATTGGTCAGGTTCCAGATCTGGCACTGATCATTACGCCCTCCAGCCTCTTACGAAAAACCCTAGTGCAGTGTTCAAGGGTAGGCATACAGGTGGCAGTCGTTTATTCGGGTACAGAAAAATCACAAGCTCTGCATCGCTATGCCCAACGGCTAAAGATGAGACTCATGGGCCCCTACTGTGCTGGTTTTATTCGCCCACATATGAACCTCAATGCCACTTATAGCGCCAACAAGATACATAAAGGAAATCTTGCCATCATCAGCCAGAGCGCATCTCTGGGTGCTGCTATGGTTGATTGGGCGGAGAGCAGTCATGTGGGCTTTTCTGCATTGTTATCCACAGGTTCAGACACTGATATCAGCCTGCCCGATTTACTCGACTTACTCGCCAAAGACTGGCAAACAAAAGCAATCATCGTTTATGTAGAACACATAAACGCTTCACGTGAATTTATCAGCGCTCTGAGTGCCACGGCTCGCATCAAGCCAGTGGTCTTAATGCGCTCAAGCAGCGAAGGTGTTCAATTTTGTGATGCTTTGAGCCGTACTGGAAAAATCTACAATTCAGACAATGTCTTCCAAGCTGCATTGAACCGAGCAGGTGTGGTGCGTATCAGGACATTTTCAAATCTGTACGCTGCGGCCAGAATTCTTTCAACCGGTATACGAGTGAAAGGACATCGCCTAGCCATCATCAGCAATGCTAATGCGCCAGCAATGATGGCTATGGAACATATTAGCGATAAGCGATTAGCTGCACCCACCATCAGTCACGATATTCTGAATTCACTACAAAGGAACACAGAGCTCAGCATAGTGGGTGAAAACCCATTGTTGATTCGTAACCCTGAAGACCTTTCAAGTCATTATAAAACATGCATCGAGGCCCTACAAAGCGTCACGAACATCGACGCCCTGTTAGTCATCTTTACACCGGACGCACGCAACGATCCAGACGAAATTGCGCGTGTCGTGAGCCTGTGTAAATCTACAAAAAAACCGTTGCTTGCCTGCTGGATGGGTGATGCCAGTGTCGTCAGCGCACGCGAGATACTATCAACGGCAGGCATTCCTAATTTCAGAACTCCCGAAGCTGCAACCGATGGATTCGATTTTCTTCACCGCTATCACGTTAGCCAACAACAGTTACTCCAGTTTCCCAACCCGACCTCCAGAACCACACCGGTAGACACCAACAGCGCCAAATCAATGGTGAAACGCGAACTCCTTGCACAGCAGCGCGTGCTTGGACCACTACGCACCAAGGCACTCATGGAGCTATTCAGCATTCCCGTGCTCAAAGGCCAACGTGCAACCAATGCCAATGATGCGCTCGATATGGCAAAAAAGCTTGGCTACCCAGTGGCAATGAAACTGGTCTCTCCCAACATCAGCTACAAAGCCTCTGTCATCACCACTCAACTCAACATCAGTAGCGATGAACAGGTAATTGATGCGTGGGAGCGAATCGCCGCAGCACTGCACAACAAACGCCCCAGTGCTGTTTTTTCAGGCGTTCTTATTGAGCCCATGCACACACCGCAGAATCCGCGATTCATGGCATTATCCATTACTCGCGATTCTGTATTCGGCCCTATAATATCCGTCAGTATCGGGGGCGAATTAACCGCATTAATGCACGAGCGACGGGTACAACTGCCTCCACTGAATCGTTTTCTTATTGACGACATAATCAACACTGCCCAATTCAACATCTATCTGGGTAAATTCAGGCATACACCGGCACTAGACAGTAAACCGTTGGCTGAAGTTCTCAGGCGAGTATCCGAGCTGGCGTGTGAACTGCCCGAAGTGTTTTCACTGGATATTAATCCGCTGGTTATCAGTGAAGCAGGCGCTATGGCCATGGATGTACAGGTCGTACTTGAAAAACCTGAACACACACAACGTTACCGACATCTGGCCATACATCCATTTCCATGGCAATGGATACGTGATGTCACTCTAAAAGATAACTCACATGCACAGTTACGCCCTATTCGTCCGGAGGATGCGCGCGCACTGCAAGAGATGATCAAAAACATGTCGGCAGAGTCTCGCTACTTCAGATTCATGCACACCATCAACGAGCTGTCGCCGCGAATGATGGCGCAGTTTACAAAACTAGACTATGACCGGCAGATGTGTTTTGTTGCCACCACCGACAAGCTCGATACACCACGAGATGCAGGAGAGTTGCAAACCGTTATAGGCTCATGCCGCTACATAACAGATAGCAATGCTCAAACCGGCGAGTTCGCTGTCGCCGTGAGTGACGATTCAGCAGGCAAAGGCTTAGCAACGCAATTACTAACGCTGCTCATGAAACATGCGCAGTCACAAGGCTTAATATCAATTCACGGTGATGTACTTCGGGCTAACACCGGCATGCAAGCATTAATGCGATCGCTTAAATTCAAAGCCACTCGAAGTGGCAGCGATCACGATATTATTGTCTATTCGATGGCACTTAGCTCTATTGAAAAACGCACCACAGACAAGGGTTCTATCGAAAATCGTTCTATCGACAATGAGGGCAATAAAATTCGCTCTACCGATAACGATTCTATTGACACGTACACTGTAGATAAAGATTCTACAGACAACATGTCATCTTAAAATTCTCCAACCCACCTAATTCGCAGCAATTTAAATGAGTCTCTCTCTTGAAAGCCTGACGCTCAATGTCAACAACGCCACCATTGCCGCTATTCGTCAACGAGATGCTTCCGTAAACGAGCAAACTCGCATGCTATGCATCCATGGTTGGCTAGACAACGCCAATAGTTTTGTACCGCTGATGCCTTACCTGCCCGCATTCGACTTGGTCGCCATCGACCTTCCTGGTCATGGGCACAGTGACGCATCCGTAGGCGGTTACTCGCTCCATGATCTCAGTTTCCTGATATACGGTGTCATGCAAGCGCTTAACTGGGAGTCATGTCATCTTGTTGGTCATTCTCTCGGCGGCGGCCTCGTGCCTCTTCTGGCAGTGTCACATCCGGACTGTGTTCAAAGCCTTACCATGATCGAATCTGTGGGCACACTGAGTGAACCCGCCGACCAGCTACCACAACGAATGAAAAAGGCGTTCCAAGACAAACTTAACCCGCAACACTTCGAATCGCGCGTGTTCACCGATAAGCAAGGGGCGATAGATGCACGCCTTAAAGCTGCACAAATGCATCCAAGCTCTGCCAAATTGATTATTGATCGACAAGTGCAAAAAGATGAGAGTGGCGTTCGCTGGCGTTTCGACAAACGTTGGCGCTTTGCCTCGCCTCAATATTTCACGGAGGAGCAGGTGCATGCAGTGTTGAGGTCGGTCAGCTGCCCTGTATTAACCATTTTGGCCGACCAAGGCTTTCTAACGTCACGCCCAGAAACGGAACCTCGTTTATCATGCCTAGCTAATCATCAGACGATAACACTATCGGGAAATCATCACGTGCACATGGACACTCCAGAGCCTGTGTCAGCCGCTATAAACCAGTTTTTAAAGGCTTGCCCAGCGTTGGGCGGTTAGCATAGAAGGCTGTCAGGGTAATATTTTATAAAGACTAAATCTCTACATACAATTTATGATTGCTTAACCTTCTTCATTCTTCGACACTTGCATATTGTCATCTGGAAAAAGGACTTCCACACGGCGATTTGCTTGCTTGCCGATCATGCTTGCATTGTTAGCTACTGGTCGCTTTGCTCCAAACCCTATAAACGTTAAACGACTCGCATCGATATTGGCATCAATTAATGCATCTCGAACTGCTTCAGCACGCAAACACGAAAGCTCCATATTGTGATCATCCTCACCCGAAGCATCTGTATGTCCTTCAATCACTGCATTTCGTGTTGGATTTTTTCTCATAAAATTTGCTATTTGAGCAATATTTCTCGCAGCAGATGGTGCCAGAGTGGCTTTATCAACATCAAAAAATACGTCACCCAACGTCCACAGCATTCCACGGTCAGTTTCGTCGACTTGCACCACACTCTCTTCGCGCTTTGACTCGTCAGCTTTTCTGAGTACTTGAACCAGTTGAATATCACGTAACCTTTGATTTAACGCTTCGCGCTCAAAAGACATCTCCTTGATTTCAATTTCAGCCTCTTCTCTTTTAACAATCAATCTTG
Organism: Granulosicoccus sp.; assembly: GCA_023300375.1. Lineage (GTDB taxonomy): Bacteria > Pseudomonadota > Gammaproteobacteria > Granulosicoccales > Granulosicoccaceae > Granulosicoccus. The sequence continues at coordinate 14,884 of JALZWO010000072.1, forward strand.
CTATTTCAATACGCTGAGCTGTGAGATAAACGTAGTGTTCAATATCATCAGCACTATCTTTTTTCTCCCAATGTATATCAGCTTTTTGCAAGGCATTACGAGCGCCGTCAAGCTCTTCCGCGGCGTACTTAACCATGTTGAAATCTTGCGATGCTTCTAGATAGGCGGCTCGAGCATCTTCAAGCGACTGCACTTTATTGGGCGCGCTATTGCAAGCAACCAAACTAACAATCGACATGACAGCGAGTGCGTTTTTTGTCCATGTATTGTGATGCATCATGGCTGTTCCTCACCCATCAATGACTCTTTGACGGGCACCAGCACAACTGGCTGTAGCACCTCAATCTTATCTTGTTCTTGAGCTAGTTTTTGTTGGGCTTTCGCCACTTCAGTGGCCGCTTGGGCCAATCTTGCATCTGCATGCGCCTCAGCCCCTAGGAGTTGCGCTTGTCTATACTTGCTCGCATAAATTGCCTTATCGGCTGCAGTCTTTTTCTCATGAGCTGTACGAAGCTGCACAGGCGCATATTCCCTTGCACCAGAAAGTTCTGCAATTTCGAGTGCTGAGTCCGCTAGAGCAATGCTGGCAATAGCCCTTTCAGCTAAAGGTCTGGACGCTTGGGATGCACATGCAGTGACCGTAGCGCCCAGAAATAGACAGAGTGAAAACTGTATTACCTTTGTATTCATCGATATCTTCTAGCGGATAACTTGATGAATTTAGCGGCGTTGCCAGAAATAGTTGAGCCAAAGTGGGTAACTAAATGCCCAAGATTCATGTGGTTTGAAACTTGTTCACACTAACGGCGCCCATAACGTGCACCAGCACACTAAGAAAGCGTGCATACACCCATTTTTTTTTATGCGCTAACGACCACTGAGGGCTGCACATAAATCTTGCGCTTGAATGACACCGCACAAATCCCCTCTTTCATCAACAACCAGTGTACTCAACACTGTGGTGGCAGCGCGTGCCATTAGCGCTTTGACGGGCGTGTCTTGACTCACGACCACCATTGAATTGGCTAGAGCACCTAACTGCTCTATTGCTTCATTAGCTACAAGTTCGCAGGGATTACCGGCAACCTGACAAGCAACGGGCTTACCCAGCTCAAGCTTAACCGTTGTGTTACCAATAGCCACCTCACTAGCATCACCTGTTGGCAAAGCGTGCATGACATGTCGCGCACGTAGTACTGACAAAGGATTGATATTAGCGACAAAGCGACGAACGTAATCATTGGCAGGATTAAACACGATGTCGTCGACAGTTCCTGTCTGCACGATTCGACCTTCATCCATAATGCTTACCTGGTTACCCAACTTTAAGGCTTCATCCAGATCATGACTAACAAATAGTATGGTTTTCTTGAGCTTCTCTTGTAATGCGAGCAGTTCGTCTTGCAAGCGCTCCCGTATTAACGGATCCAGTGCAGAGAATGGTTCATCCATCAGTAAAATATCAGCATTAGTGGCAAATGCTCGAGCTAACCCTACACGCTGCTGCATTCCACCAGACAATTCATCGATACGCTTATCAGCCCAGGCAGTAAGGCCTACTAGGGTTAACTGTTCCTGTACACGTTCAGCAATTATCGATCGGCTTTCACCACGGACCGACAACCCAAAGCCTATATTTTCACGAACCGTAGCCCAGGGAAGAAGACCAAATTGCTGAAACACCATGGCTAGATGATGACGTCGTAGATTCTTTAGCTGCTTGTTCCCACAGCTAGCAACATCAACTGTCCCCTTATCAGTTTGAACATGCAATGAGCCACGGGTTACCTGGTTCAGTCCATTCACACATCGTAGCAGTGACGACTTTCCAGAGCCAGACAGTCCCATCAGCACAGATATGGATCCGCTGGGCACGTCCAATGAAGCCCCCGCAACGCCTAGAACAACACCCGTTTGTTCAAGCACCTGTTCTCTGTTAACACCCGCATCCAGAAGTGCCAATGCATCGGTTAGAGCCACTTTTTTTCCAAACAATACATCAACGTCGGTTATTCGCACAGCGATGTTTGTGTCTGCTTGTACTTGCGATGGCGAATCATTCATCGTTCAGATTTCCCGCAGCCTTGTCTGATAACAGTTTGGATGTATTAGCAAGTTATGCGTTGAATTCATACCGCTACCCGACGACCTCGGCAGAGCCTGTCCAGTAAAATAGCAACAATGACAATAGCCAAACCAGCTTCAAAGCCTTTTTCGATATTCACCGTATTCAAAGCACGAACCACTGGAGCACCCAGCCCGTTAGCACCCACTAAGGCGGCTATAACCACCATAGATAGAGACAACATGATGCACTGGGTAAGCCCTGCCAGAATCGTCGGCATGGCATGCGGCAACTCAATACGAAACAAGCGTTGTAATGGCGTACAACCAAATGCATCCCCAGCTTCTAGCAAACTCTTGGGGACTTCAGACACACCAAGAGCTGTTAACCGGACTGGCGCTGCCAGTGCGAAAACCACAGTGGAGATCAGTCCGGGAACAACGCCTAGCCCAAACAAAATAAGCGCGGGAATAAGATACACAAACGTGGGGATGGTTTGCATCAAGTCGAGAATAGGTCTGAGCATAGCGTTCAGCCGAGGGCTATGCGCTGCCCGAATACCCAGTGGCACACCAATGAGCATGCAGATAAGTGTTGCATACAACACCATAACCAATGTCTGTATCGTCTCTTCCCACAGATCAAGATTAATGATTAGCAGCAACGACAATAGCGTAAATATGCTAAACCCTTTACGGCGCTGCAAGACCCAAGACAGCAAGACAATACCACCCACTAAAAGCCATGCTGGAATATCCAGCAGTGCGTCGCTTGAGGATTCAATGAGCCACTCCAGGGGGTCGGCAATAGCGTCAAAGATCCACGCAGCGTCATCTTTGAGATAGTCAAAAAACTTCTCAATAAGTTTGCCGATGGGGATCTTCGACTCGGTAAGCCAATCCATACAAATGCTAGCCTGGTCTATTCATGAACCGCCCAATCCTTGCACTAATGGATCAGGCTGGGTTTTTAAATTGCCGCTAGCTATCATCGCTAAAGATGACTGCTATCGGAAGTTGCTGAAGGTAATCGTTAGCGCAAGTTGCGCCTACAACCCCAGACTGGATTTAACAGCATCCAGCGCAGGCTCGCCATCAATCGTAGTGACACCTTCAAGCCAAGCATCCAGTACAGCAGGGTTAGCACTTAACCAACTTACCGCGGCTGCTTCAGGTTCCATATCGGCATCAAGAATTGAGGCCATGACTTCGTTTTCCATAGCCAATGAAAATTCAAGATTAGTCAACAGTGTTCCTACATTGCTGCATTCTTCAAGATAGCCAGCTCGCACATTGGTTGCAACCGTAGCACCACCCAGATCAGGACCGAAGTGGTCGTCACCACCTTCAAGGTAGGTTAGCTCGAAGTTAGCATTCATCGGATGTGGCTCCCAACCGAGGAATACAACAGGCTCAGAACGCTTGTCAGCTCTTGCTACCTGCGACAACATGCCGGGCTCACTGGATTCGACCAATGTGAAATCTTCAAGGCCGAAGGCATTGCTGTCAATCATGTCTTGAATGAGGCGATTCCCGTCGTTTCCTGCTTCAATACCGTAGATGCTCTCGTCTAAGGCATCAGCATGCGTTGCGATATCTGCAAAATTCTTTATACCAAGCTCAGCCGCAGCAGCATTTACTGCCAAGGTGTACTTCGCACCAGTGAGATTGGTGCGTACGGTTTCTACCGATCCGTCTTCTCTGTAAGAGGCAATATCAGCCTCCATTGTAGGCATCCAATTGCCTAGAAATACATCGATATCTGCATTTTTCAGTGATACATAGGTTACCGGCACACTCAATAATTGCGCGGAAGTCTCGTATCCCATGCCATTAAGCACGGCTGATGTGAGTGCGGTGGTGGCGGTGATGTCAGTCCAGCCCACATCGGAGAAGCGCACTGCTTGGCAACTTTCCGGCTCGGCTGCGGCTACATCAGCGACTGATAGACAGGCGTAAATGGCTGAAGCTAGTAGCAGCCCACTGGTTTTACTTGGTACATTTTTCATTGCGAATCGCTCCAAAAGGTTCGCAACTAGCATAAACCAATCGCCAGCAACTTCAAACTTATTTGCCAACCCTCTCTGTAAATCCTATTTGCCAACTCTGATCGTCAACACAGCGTAATCTGGCTTTGGCGCCACTTTGCAGCTAAACCCCGTGTACCAAAGAGGGTGCCTGACCGGGGTGATTCGGTCAGGCAACTCTTTGCCACAGGTGCGCCTGTTCAGGCACTGTTACTGAATAGTGGCTTATTCTTAGCTAGCTGATTTGAATACGTCAAAGTTGTATACGAAGACACCTCTACCGAACACGTTAGTGTCGTCTCCATCGATTCCACTATCTGAAATACCAGCTTCAAAATAGATGAACGCAACATCTTCAACAATAGGCAGGATGTATCCGCCTTCTATTCCAAAAGCGACATCATTCACGTCCGCAATAGTAGCCCTTGCATAGATATTATCTTCTTCGTAGGCAGCGATGATTCCGAAAACGTTGTCGGTTACGAACACAGCGTTTCCTGCATTATCTGGAAAGCCACCCGATTGGTTGGCAAAATCTTCGCTAGCAAACTGAACCACTGCGCTAGCGGTGCCAGCGGCGTAAGGCATTGAAGCACTAAACCCGAAACCCGCGCCAGTGTCGTCTTCCAAGTTAAGTGCAACCGCCGCACCTAGTTTCAGATCACCGCGCTGAATGATTGCAGCGAGATCCAAACCGTCTATGAAGTCATCGCTACCATCAATACCGATGGTTCCCAAGTTGGCAGACGCCATGTACTGCAGATCGCCTCTCACAGGACTGGTGTATTTCAAAATCGACGCCTGTCTGTCACACGCAATCCCAAGCTCGCAGCCATCTTGCACATCAATATCAGTGACGGAATCTATTGCGTCGTAAAATGCTCGATACTGCGTACCACCGGTGACTGTTCCAAACTCGCCTTGAACACCTACCCAAGCCTGTCGAGTTTCATTTACGCCCGCGGCTTGATCAAAACCAAGTTCAAGATAACTAAGCGCTTTAAAACTGTCATTTAACTGGGCGCCACCTGTCCAACGAATGCGCGAGTCATAATCTTCCCAGACGAGTTCAGCATCTGGTTCAGTACGTAGTTCCAAACCTAACCGAAGGCTAGCGTCTAAGTTACTTTCGATGTTAGCTTGCGCGTGCACCGCACCAGTACCAACCACGAATGAAGCCATTAAGGCTGTTGAAATCAGGTATTTCATGTGTTCTCGTCCTTACTAAGGAAATCAGACGCATATTGTAGGACACAATCTGACAAAGAGAACGTGTTCTTCCAATCTTACGCAAAAACCAACACAGACTCATGCGCTATCGGTATCATTGCCCGCTGGACTCTGCAACGAGCTCGGAAGCATCAACCCATGTCTCACGAACCCTGAGCTGCCAGCGCTTATCATATTCTTTTTGCGAGGCGCACAAAACGGAATGATAGTTGCCGAGGATTTCACTATGAATCCAAGTCGTATCAGGACGTGCAGCTATTGGGTATTGTCTAAAGCTCGGCGCCTATTTCTTAAAAGCTCATGAAAATTATTCCGCAAGTCAGCCGATTAGTGACAGGTAATTAGTCGAGTGGACAGTCAGCCACGTGTACTCAATTTCGACGATGTTATCGATCTGTGTGGCACAGTAGCCACCTCTCGGGGGCAGATATTCAAGACCAGTGGCTCTGTTAAAGAGCTCAACTGGACATCTGAGGGCAATGTGCTGTCCGCGGAAATCCAAGATACCGAGGCTGAGCCGCATCATGCGCGTATTACCATCGCTCCGCATCGATTTGACGGAGAATGCTCTTGCTCAGTGCGCTACAACTGCAAGCATGTTGCAGCTTCACTGTTGTGTTGGATAGAACAGCAAACAGCCACAGCTACGCCCGACGACCAAGCGTTGCGCAAAGTCAATCGCTGGCTACAAAAAATGGTGGAGCATGGACGCAAACAAGTCTCCTCCCATGAACATCATGAGCCGGGCGAACCGCTATTATTTTATCAGCTGGACAACACGGCGCTAACGCAAAGCCAGCAAGGTATCACTTTGCAAATATTGCAAAGCCGATTACTCAAGCGTGGCGGGTACGGCAAGGAGACACCCTACCGCTATAACGGCCATTATCATCACCCTGACTGGGTACTACCCTCTGACAGAGCTATTCTGGAACTTGCAGTGGGCAAGCAAAACGAACTAGCCTATCGTGAACTGACTATCACCGGTGATATTGGACATCTACTCCTCAATAAGCTGCTGGAGTGTGGTCGATGTTACTGGGGCGCAGAAAGAGAACAAGCGCTGCAGATTGGCGACAACCTCTCACTTGAATTCAACTGGATGAAAAATGAAGCTGAAGCCTTCATTTTGCAAACAACACTTCCAGGCGCCGAGAAATGGCAACTGATCCCCAGTGATCCACCGTGGTACGTCGATACCAACAACAAAATGGCAGGACAGTTAGAAAACACACCGTCAGTGGCCTTACTCGATCAGTTCATACAGGCCCCTCCGTTGCCTGCTGCACATGCGCAAGCTGTGAGTAATTATCTTGCGTCGCGCCTACCAGACAACGCCCTGCCTTTGCCAGAGCCGCCGAATTTTGTTCGTATTGAAGAAACTCCCAAACCTGTTTTGGTTTTGCAGTCTCGCGACGAAAGCCCTGATATCAAAAACTTCTTTGCCTCAATTAAATTTCGCTACGCCGACTACCTACTGCCGTTTGACGGTATGGAAGCGGATGCCACCCTGGAAGGAAAAACCAGCGAGGGTAGCCCATTAGTTCTCAAGCGCGATTTAAGCGCCGAAATTCACCACTCAGTAGAATTTGGCAAACAGTTTCCCGAATTTGAATCAGCACATAACAACGACGCCGACTATTACTCCAAGGCAGATCGCCAACCCCGAACCAATGATGTGCAACGCATGGCGAGGCAATGGCGCGAGCTCATTGACTCACAAGATGAATTGAAAAACATGGGCTGGAGTGTACAAATCCGTGAGCCATTTGATCTTAGCTTTGAGTCAGTAACGCATGTACAGGCCACTGTTAGTGAGACCACATCAAACTGGTTTGACATGGCGCTCAAGTTACAACACGGGGAGCAACAATTTGACTTGCTACCTCTGGTTATTGATTGGCTTCAAGGCGATTCGCGTGACAGCTCTATCTTGCTTCAAGCCGATGACGGACAGTGGCTCGAAGTGGCACCTGAATTATTTAAACCCGTAGCAGATACCTTATTAGAGCTCTACGACGATCCATCCTCGGCAGAAAAGCTGCGTGTACCTAGGCAACGAGCAGCGACGCTTGAATCACTTGAAGATCATTGGCAACGACAAGGTGTCGATGTTGCCTGGCACGATGCGGGAAACATCTTTGATTTGGCTGAGAAGTTACGTAACTTTGAAGGCATTGAAACCATTGCAGCGCCTGATAGCGTTAAGGCCAGCCTGCGACAGTATCAGCTTGAAGGCATGGCATGGCTAGGCTTTCTTGCAGAATACGGCTTCAACGGCATTTTGGCTGATGACATGGGTTTGGGCAAAACCTTACAAACGCTAGGGCATATTCAGGTTGAACGTGAGAGCGGGCGCCTAACAGCTCCCACCCTCATTGTGGCACCCACCAGCTTGCTAACCAACTGGCAAAGAGAGGCTGCGAAGTTTACGCCAGGCTTAAGCACATTGATCTGGCATGGTACTCAGCGCAAGATACGTGACCTGACCGAGCACCCTGTGGACATCGTCATCACCAGTTACGCATTGGTTACTCGCGATATCGCCTTGCTCTCAGAACAACAATTTGGTTGTGTGGTTCTCGATGAAGCGCAGGCAATAAAAAACCCGAGCGCTAAAGTCACTCAAGCTTTAAAAACTCTGGAAGTACAAAGGCGCATCTGCCTCACCGGTACACCTTTAGAGAATCATCTAGGGGAGCTGTGGTCGCAATTCGATTTTCTGATGCCGGGCTTTCTGGGAACACGCAAACATTTCAATCGCTACTTTCGAACACCGATTGAGAATCACGGCAGTACCGATCGGCAACAGCGACTATCCGCACTGATACGTCCATTTTTGCTTAGACGGCGCAAGGAAGAGGTGGCTAAAGAGCTGCCGCCTAAAACCGAAATTGTCAGAGAGGTGCCTCTTGAGCCAGAACAGGCGCGCCTCTATGAGAGCATTCGGATCAGCATGGAGCAGCGCGTTCGATCGTTACTCGCAGAGCGCGGCTTGGCTCGCAGTCATATAGAAATGCTCGATGCACTGCTCAAGCTACGTCAAACCTGCTGTCACCCTGCACTCGTGAAACTCGACACCGCTAGAGGTGTCACTGAGTCAGCAAAAACCGACCTACTAATGTCGATGCTGGATGAACTGATCGCTGAAGGCAAAAAAATTCTGTTGTTTTCACAGTTCACCGAAATGCTCGGCCTCATAGAAGTCGAACTGCTCAAACGTGACATCAAATACGTAAAGCTCACCGGCCGAACGCGCAAGCGTGACGAAGTCATTGATGCTTTTCAACATGGTGAAGTACCCTTGTTTCTAATCAGTCTTAAAGCCGGTGGCACTGGCCTTAACCTGACAGCAGCCGATACCGTCATTCATTATGACCCTTGGTGGAATCCAGCTGTTGAGAATCAAGCCAGTGATCGTGCTCATAGAATCGGACAAAACAAGCCTGTTTTTATCTACAAACTGGTAGCTAGCAACACAGTAGAAGAGAAAATCATGGCTATGCAAGCGCAGAAACAACAACTGGCTGATCAAACAGTCAATCGAACGGAAGGTGCTGCGATGCAAAGTCTGAGTGCAGATGACATCATGGATCTGTTTGCAGCGAGCGACCCAACCGACTCCAACTAAGTGATCAGATGATTTGTATCGCAAAAAATTTATTTGATCGTAGACGAACCGCACTGACTTAAGCGAAGATAGTGAACGCGTCGTTCCCACTAAGGTGGGAAGCCAGCCTCCTTAGTAGCATGGATCCCCGCATACAAGGGGATGACAAATTAAAGTACGTGTCACTCGATCGCAGAACAACAAAACCATGAACGGCATCCTTGTTTCGGCTGGGAATAACTTACTCTCACCCATAATTCTATCGTTTGCTCTGGGCTTCTTTGCGGCTATTGTGCGCTCAGATCTCACTATCCCAGAAGCCATGGCGAAAGCCTTGTCGATCTACCTTCTGTTCGCCATTGGATTCAAAGGTGGCGTCAGCGTATCGAGCAATGAGTTCGACAGTGGCGTGCTCATGGCCCTGATCGCAGGCACATTGCTTTCGCTACTCCTGCCAATATTGGCGTTTGCACTTCTCAATGTATTGACCAGCCTTGATCAACTGAACAAGGCTGCAGTTGCTGGCCACTATGGTTCTATATCAATTGTGACATTCGTTGCAGCAACATCAGCACTAGAGCTCTACAACATCGATGCTGAAGGCTATATGGTCGCGGTTGCAGCGGCTATGGAGGCACCCGCTATTGTTACCGCACTCTGGCTAGCATCGCGCGGCAGTAAAGACTCACGCATGGGGTCAGATATGTGGCGTGAAATTCTTCTCAACGGTTCTATTGTTCTGTTGATTGGCGCATTCGTCATTGGCCTACTCACTGGCAGTGAGGGCATGAACGAAATCGAAAGCTTTATCGTCACACCATTTAAAGGTGTACTGTGCTTATTTTTGCTCGACATAGGGTTAGTGGCTGGCAGAAGCTTGTTACAAAGCTACAAGCACATTACCCGTGGGTTAGTGGCATTTGGAGTACTCATGCCATTGATAGGGTCTATCACAGGGCTCGCCATAGCCATACTGCTGAACTTATCTGAAGGTGGTGCCGTGTTACTGATGGTGCTTTGCGCATCGGCCTCCTACATTGCTGTGCCTGCGGCAATGCGTGTGGCGCTGCCTGAAGCCAATGCTGGTATTTATTTAACGTTATCACTGGGCATCACATTCCCGTTCAATCTTACCCTGGGCATACCGCTGTATCTGGCTGCCGCCAGTGCCCTTTATTCATAGGCGAAAATCATGAATGTTCACAAGGCCAAGCGTGTAGAAATCATTATTGAGGCACCTATGCAATCTCGCCTTACCCGTGCCTTAGATGAGGGTGGCGTAACGGGTTACACACTGCTCCCCGTGAGAGGAGGATCTGGTAGAAGCGGGCCTTGGACTGTTGATGGTCAAATTTCGACAGCCGGCGGCATGATTCACGTGCTCTGCATTGTCAAACCTGACATGGTAGACCCCATCCTCACTATTGCTTTCGACATTGTTGAAAAGCACTTAGGAATTGTCTCCGTGTCCGACTGTGACGTCGTTCGTGCAGAGCGCTTCTAGCAAACTACCCGGAAAACATTCATCAAACCGCGTGTAATCCTAACGGGATGTTTTATGTTCCGTCACGCATGGCAAGCTCTTGACGCATAGCAGAGTGCGCCTTTTCAGTGATGGGATAACGACGCATACTCCAGACAGCTGCTAGTTTGAACACTACGCAAGGCGCGCCATATAAGACGGCTAGCCATAAGATGCTGGAGTCACTGTTGGACTCGGTAGCACTAAAACCCACCAAATCCAACAATGGGAACGCTATTCCTACAGCCAATGCATAGGACAATTTAGACGCAGTGCCCCACAGCGCGAAGAACAAACCGGGACGCTGGTAGCCATTGGTCAATGCATCCCACTCGATAACATCAGCGTTAATGGCACTGGGCAACGCAAGATCAGCACCTGTAGCAAAACCCGTGGCTATAACAATCACATAGAACCACGCCACTGAATCTGCTCCCAGTAAAGGCGTCCAAACAAAGAAGGCACATGCCATGATCATAGCCACAGACCACGTTTGATGCTTACCAAAACGCTTAGCAAAGGCCACCCAAACAGGGACAGCCACAGCCGCTGCAACAAAATAGAGAAACAGAAATACACCGACAAGATCTGCAACGCCAAGTACATGCGTGACGTACAGTAAAAACAAGGTTGCAGGGATCGCGTTGCCTACCGCATTCAACAAAAAGCTCACCAACAACTGCCGAAACGGATTGGGCGTTCTCACCAAGGACCAAGCGGACTCAAGCGAGTTGCTCGGCAGCTTGGTCTGCGAACTATCAGGTACAGCAAAGGCTGCCCATACCGTGCTTATCAGCAAAGTAAGCAGTACCAACCAAGTTATTGCCGTAAGCGTTGCCGCCAGTCCATCATCAGTATCTCCCACAAAAACCGCCGACACTAGTAACGCCACTAGGGTTCCAGTTAGCCCAAAAGCCACTCGAAAACCGGTAATACGACTGCGCTGATTGTAATCGGGCGACAACTCAGCCGCCCATGCACTTGCCGGCACTATCGATAGTGTGCCGCCCACATAGATTGCGATGGTCCACCATAACAAATAGCTAGCAGCAGCCGTTGCCGGTGGGTTGAATAGAAACAACACCGACATGCCTATTAATGGAGCCGCGACTACGACGAACAGCTTGCGCCGCCCAAAGCGATTCCGGCTCTGGTCCGACCAGTACCCCACCAACGGGTCAGTAATCATATCGAACAATCTGGCGACAAGGAGAATGCCGCCAATGGCCGTCAGGCTTAAGCCAGTGCTTTGCGCATAGAACGTTGGCACAATGACCTGCAAGGCAATAAACGCAGCAGCCAGCGGGAACGCTAGAGAGCCATACGCCAACAGTGTGGGCATCGGCACAATAGCCGTGGATGCAGTAACGGGCTTAGCGCTCTCTGACAAGCTTTCCACGGTATGGGAATTCATTAATGCTCAGCTGATATTGACGTTGACGGTTATCGTACGCTTTTCAAACAAAGTCGTAGCACAAAACGCAAATCGGTAAAACACTGAAACATCAGGCTCACTCGACCAGCACTGCAAGCCACCAGAGTCAGGAATTGTTACCATCAGCACCATCTACATTAAAGATGCTGGATCCGTAATGAACAAGTACAGACGCTATATCCCCATTATTGCTCTCGTCCTAGTCGGCTTGGGAGTCAATCTTGATCAGTTCGGCATTGATCTGCGAGCCCTGAGTGGCGGAGGCGGTTCCAATTCATCACTGTCAAGCAGCAATAGTGGCCAGCTCTCAAGCAACAAAGACTCAGGATCGCACAGCAAGCCTTCATACGCGCAATGGTCTGACACCAATCCAGCCATCAATCTTTGGCATGTATTCGAAGGGGAAATCAACAGGAGTGGCAAACCCGTCGGATTTCATTCAAGACCCAACGGCCAGGATCCAGCCAATTCCAGGGTTGTTTCTGTGCGTGACAAGCCCAACAGAGCGGGTGTGTATACCGCCACTATTGAAATTCGTGACGGCAATCAATGGAAAAACAAATTTTCCAGCTTCTTCCCAGATTCTATGTCGAAGGATGACGTCACCAAGGCGGTGCTGAATGCCTATAACGATAGCCGCGATAAAAACGCTCAGCCGTTTGAAGGGCCTTCTGGTCTAGGATTTACTATCCAAGGCTACACATCAAACCGAGGCGGAATAAATACCGCTTTTCCCGTCTACGTTCGAGGTCAATAGCCTGTAGTTTTAACGTCGCTTGCTTGTTACAGTGTTCGCCCGCCATTACGGGCCTCTATCATGCTAGAGATCATAGCACCGACGTTCAGTACTCAATCTGGCCTAATCTACAAGCGCATTCTCTGATTAAGCGCGTGGAAACGATTGAAAGCCATAATTCGACTGTTACATTGATGTTACATCCTTGCTAACGCTAGGATGTCTAACCGTTAGAGGCGAATATTGAGGCTGAAAGTCCTTAACATGAAATGTTAGCTCATTTTGATTGTGGGCTACCAGCAAACCACTAGCCACAGAGAAAGCGCTTCGCATGCCATCAGATTTTTCTGACACCCAGACAGTTTCCTCAAACGAGGCATCCAACGGGCATATCGGAATTTTCACTAATAGCTTTGAGTCGGCGTATTACAGCTGCATCGTTGAATCTGTATCGAATTTCCTGACAGCACATAACTTTCATTTGTCCGTGCTGCCTAAGCAGCAATCCATATCCAGCGAGAGAGAGGCATTCAAATCACTGGATAACGGCACGTGTGACGGACTCATCATCCACGCAGACAGGCTCGATGACAATGAGCTTAATGGGCTGATGAAACAATATCCCACGGCTGTGATGCTTGATCGCTACTTACCTCTTTTTGCTGACAAGTGCGTCTATGCGGATAACAAGCAAGGAGGTGAAATAGGTGCCCAGTTTCTCCTTGCGCAAGGTCATACCAAAATTGCGATGGTTCGTGGCCCCGACTCCTACATCGAAGTTGCTGATCGTTCAGCAGGTTTCAAAAGCGTTCTCGCCAGTAAAAACATTGAACTACAAGCCGAATTGTGTGGAGATTTTCTACATGCGGGTGGAGAATATTGTCTCGAACAGATACACTTGGAACATCCCGATGTCACAGCTGTGTTTTGTCAAAACGACGTCATGGCTTTTGGTGCGCTAAAAGCTTGCCGACGGCTAGGGATCCAAGTTCCCGAGGACCTATCGATCCTTGGACTTGATGGTGTCCCCATGTGTGAGTACGTATCGCCAAGACTCACCAGTGTGCAAAAACCCCTACGTAGACTCGGTGAACATGCCGCACAAATAGTCTCCGACCTTGTATCTAATGTCGATATAAACCAACGTACAAAGGGCACCATTTACACACCCGTGCTAGCAGAACGCGAAACGGTAGCCCAGCCTACAGGCTATAAAATTGAGCGTGTGTCACTAACTAAACGAGAGACTGAATGCCTGAGCTGGACAGCGGCTGGAAAGACCTCTTGGGAGATTTCAGTAATTTTAGGGATATCTGAAAGTACAGCCACCTTTCATTTGCGCAACGCTAGCGCTAAGCTGAAGGCGAGCAACAGAACTCATTCAGTGGCTAAAGCGCTGCATTTCGGCCTGATTCCCTTCATCGATGACAGCTTTAAATGAGCGCTTACTACTTGGCAATATAATTAGCACATCGCTAAGCGAGAACGCATATCATCAATAACGGCTTTGTAGTCAGGCTGATCAAATATTGCACTACCCGCAACAAAAGTATCAGCACCTGCATTGGCTACCAAGGCTATGTTTGAAGGCTTTATACCACCATCGACTTCTAATCGAATATCACGGCCAGAATCTTCAATTAGACGTTTGGCCTTTTCAATTTTTCTATAGGTGGAGTCGATGAACGATTGACCACCAAAACCTGGGTTTACGCTCATCAGCAGGATAATGTCGATTTTATCCAATACCCATTCGAGCCCATCCAGAGGCACAGCAGGGTTAAACACCAGCCCAGCCTTACAGCCTTGATCCTTTATCACCTGTAAAGTGCGATCAACATGACGCTCGGCGTCTGGGTGGAATGTGATCAGGTCGGCACCGGCTTTGGCAAATGCGACAGCCAGCTCGTCGACAGGCTGGACCATGAGATGCACATCAAGAGGAACTGAGGAGCCGTTGGTTGTTACGCAATACGGCTTAATCGCCTTGGCTATGGCGGGCCCCATGGTTAGGTTAGGGACATAGTGATTGTCCATAACATCAAAATGTATCCAGTCGGCACCAGCACCTATTACGCTCGTTACTTCCGCCCCAAGATTGGCGAAGTCTGCTGATAAAACCGAAGGTGCGATAGTAAACATGCGAATTCGCCAAGTTAACGGGAAAATTAGCTCAGTTTACGCTGACAATAGCCTCATCGAACACATCACTGTAACTATCAATCATAGTTTTTTTGTCAAAGTGCTCTAGCGCATAGCCTGAAGCAAAGCTGCTCATTCTCTCAAGCCGTTCTTTATCTAGCACAAGTGCTTTCAGAGCTTGAGCAAGTGCATCAGGCGACTGATCAACGAGCAACCCACCATACTCATCACCCGAACTCGATATCGCATCAGCGCTACCACCTGCATCAGTCAAGACAATTGGCGTACCCGCTGCTTGTGCCTCAAGAGCCGACAGAGGATGTCCTTCACGATCACTAGACAACACAAACACATCCAGAGCAGAGAGCAAATCGGGAATGTCCGAACGTTCTCCGAGCAAAGTGACGTAGTCAGCTACGTCGTTTTCGACAATAGCCTCTTCAATACGCTGGCGCTCTGGACCGTCTCCAGCAATCACAACGTTCACGGGCAGATCCCATGATTTCAACATAGCGGCAGTCTCAACTAGTCTGACATGATTTTTCTGCTCAGCCAATCGTCCCACAGTGCCGACAAGAAATTTTCCGTTAGGGGCAAGCAGAGCACGAATGGACGTGCCGTCTCCCTTGGAGTAGCGCAAAGTATCAACGCCATTATTGATAACAGTGATCAGATCCTCCGCCACACCTACGTCCTTTTTGTAAAAGTTTGCCGTATCGTTAGAGACCGCAACCAACCGAGCGGTAACTTTGCTCAACACTCTATCGATAACTCGGTTATGGATCTGCTTCCACACATCTCGGTTGTGTTCGGTCACAACGACAGGAACAGAGCTTCGCACCAGCGCCAAGCGACTCCACAAATTAGCAGTCCACAAGTGACTATTAACAACGTCAGCTTTTTGGCTAAGGATCGTTCGCCTGAGTCGTTTGATAATGCTTGGATCGAAACCCGGCTTCTTGTTCAAGGTAATTATGCCAATGTCGCCAGAGAGGGAGGTTGCAAGCTCACCCATGCTGCTGAGGCAAATGACGTTGACATGGTCGCCACGGCTAGATAGCTCATTGGCAATATCTACAACCATTCGCTCGGCACCGCCCACAGTGAGCGCTTCGATGACAAAAGTGATACGACGAGCTTGCTCGGTGTTATCAGTAACCATATCCGAGGATGCCTTGTTGGGTCGGGTGAAATCTGTTGTTGTCATAAGACAAAAAGGACCGTGTCAGAAATGAAAATTTAAGCGGGTAGTTCGTACTTTTTGCAACCTGTCTTATCTTGTAGCCCTTATCTTTTTTAATGCTCATTGATTCATGAACGGCCTTGACAGTTTTCGCATATGAGAAGTGCTTCCAAGACTGCAGTTTACCACCGTGCAAGCATAGCTATACGTATTAAAAGTTCCTTGTTTTGAATTTACAGAGCTAAATCACAGACTGGTAAAACAGTGTGCTGTTGCGCCTTTGCGAAGTACTGCACATGTGTGTCAACAGAAAGGAACGAGAAACTGAAAGCACCATTCACAGACAATAAATGTGACTTTCATTAGAGTTTTGTCACTGAATTTAACGTTTCCGGTACAACAATGCAGCAATCGACGTCGATAGAAGTACCTGGTTACACCATAAGGGAGGTGCTTGGAACAGGCGGTTCTGCCACTGTCTTTCTTGCTCGGCATCATGCATTGCAGCGTGATATCGCACTCAAAATTTTAAACAAAGAACTAGTTGACAATCCTGTTATCCGTCAACGTTTTGTCCGCGAAGCACTTGATACGGCGTCTATCAGCGAACATCCCAATATAATGACAATTTATGACGCGGGATATCACAACAATGTCTACTTCATTGCCTTGCAGTATCTACCCGGACTAAGCCTCAAAGATCAGATCGAGGCCGGACGTTCAATTGCAAATCCATGGAATATTATGTACCAGCTGGCTGGCGCACTAGCTCACGTGCATAGCAAAGGCTTTTTACATCGCGACATCAAGCCAGCCAATGTACTATTTACGCTATCCGGGCACCCAATACTTGCTGACTTTGGTGTTGCTCAGCGAGCATCAATACTGCAAAAAAATGCAGATAAAAAATGCAACTCAGGCACAACAAAATACATGAGCCCGGAGCAATTTCAAGGCACAGTGCACATTGATGCTCGCTCCGATTTATATGGTCTGGGACTCGTTTTTCACGAAATGCTGACCGGTGAGTTGCCGTTTTTATTAAAACCCTCACTCACCAGCCATTTATTGAGCAGCTGTACGCTGGGCTATCACAACAGACAAACACCAACGCGTCTACCCACTCCATTCGCCCACTTCCAAGAGTTAATAGACCAGCTCATACAACAAAAACCAGAACACAGACTGCAGAGCGCTGACGAGTTACTAGCAGCGCTTTCACTATTGAAAAATAGCTCCAACCACGCTGCAGGCTTCACAGCTCCCACAAACCACGATGAGGCTTTGATAAAGCGAAGAAAAACGAAACAAAACCGCTATGGAACCGTCCGGATAGCGACCGCAATACTGACATTGGCCACATTGACGGCCAGTAGCTCACATATCGAGAACTTAATTCAGGCACGAACAACCGCCACTGAGTGTCCAGTTACCGACGAAGTACAAACACAAGACTTAAACAAACTACTAAGACTTGCCAAGATGCACTATCAGGTTGGCAGACTTTCGTATCCACCCGGCGCAAACGCAGTAGAAGCTTATTCTAAAGCTCTGGACATTGATCCTTGCAATCGTTTCATTGATGAAACACTACAACAAATACACGACACTGTAGTGGAATTGAGCTCGAACAAAAAAATCAGCAAACAATATTCGTCCCCATCACCATTTCACCTCAAGAACTCAAACACAGACTCTTCAGACTACGAATCCCTAGATTTCGGCCGCTATCACGCACTTATCATTGGCAATCAGGTGTACGACAATCTAGTAAACCTGCCACATGTGAAACACGATACGGCAGCCATTGAACGAATGCTTGCACAGCACTTTGGATTCGATACAACACTGCTGCAAAATGCGACACAAAAACAGACCTTGATCGCACTTGAACAATTACGTGCAACGCTCAGTTCAGAAGACAATTTGTTGATTTTCTATGTAGGTCATGGCGACATAGATAGTCAGGCGTCACGCGGGTATTGGTTGCCATCAGACGCAACCTTAAGTGACATAGCAAGCTGGATTCCTAATCAGACCGTGAAATCCATCATCGATAGCATGTTAGCAAAACACGTACTGATCATTGCTAATAATTGCTATTCAGGTGCAGCCTCAACCTCCAATAAAACTGACACTTTACCCGAATTAAAAGTCGCAGCCCACGTTGACTGGTTAAGAGCAAACTTGCCACTAAAGGTTAGGGCTACCTTATGCATGAATGAACGTATCGATTATTTGTCCTCCACTGACAACGCTAAGAAATCTCTATTTTCCAAAGTATTTTTAGACACACTTGCCCATAGCCATCAGCCAATTAGCACTTATCAGTTGCTACAAAAAATGCAAGAGTATCTGGATGCATTTTCCAGGAAACACGGTGCTCAAGCTTCTTTGGAATACGCGCCAATGAACAATTCGAGCCATCAATCAGGTGAATTTATTTTTTTCCCAAAAACACAAAAATAACTCCAACCTATGCCACGTTGGAGGTCATCACGTAAACAAATTATGAAGTCCTTAGACTGCGATCTGGGCGATAAGCGATCAGCTTAACTGCCCGCCATTGACTTGCTCATTGAGTTCAGTTTCCAGCTTAAACGATAGGCAAGCAAAATAGATGCGGTGGTTAAACCCACGATTAAACCTATCCATAAACCGTAGGCTCCATAACCTAATATTTCACCAGACCACCAACCGAAACCAAAAGCGACTACCCAATACGAAAACGCGTTAATCAACATCGGTACACGAGTGTCATGTAGCCCCCTTAAAACGCCAATTAACATCACCTGCACACCATCAGAGAGTTGGAAAATAGCACCAAACACCAGCAGCGCAGCGGCAAATTCAATCAGTACCGGATCACTAGTGTATACGCCAGCAATTGAAAACCGAAAAATCACTAGCAACAACACGGTCAACACCGCCATAAAGGTTGTCAATATAGCCCCACTGACAATTCTTAAGCGAACCGCCGACAAGGAACCTCGGCCCATCGCGCGCCCAACACGTGAAGTCAGAGCAAACGACATTCCCAGTGGCAGCATGTAACAAAAAGCAGATGCACCGATGGCGATCTGGTGCGCCGCAGATTCGACAACACCTATTCGTCCCATAAGAACAGCGGTAGCCACAAAAAGGCCAGCTTCAAACAACAATCCCAGAAAAATTGGTACAGAAAAGGTCAGCATGGGTAAGAGGACAGACCAATCAGGGCGCTCAATACTTGCGAATAAATGAAAGCGAGAGAAACGCTGACCACGCAGTAAAGAGAAGAGCGCCAAAACCATAATCAGATTGACCAGAGAGGTCGCCAAACCAATGCCAAATAAACCCAATGCTGGCATCCCCAAAAGACCAAATCCAAGCACTGAACTTGCAGCGATATTAACCAATAAACCCAGTGCCGTTACTACAAGCACTGGACGAGTTAAGCCAGTAGCTTCACACACGTTACGAGCCGCCATCACTAAAGCGAAAAACGGTAGGCTCCAAATTGCCCCCACTAAGTAGTGCTTAATGAGTGGAGGTAGCTCTTCAGCCAGACCAAGTCGATGAATATTGAAAGTAATCAACAAGACGAGGAATAGAGCAAGCACACCAGTTGTTAACGCTAACCAAAGGCCTTGACGGAATATCTGCCCCACAAAGGCGCGCCGGCTCTGCCCAATCAGGCGCGACAAGGTGGGCGACAGACCTGCCATCAGGCCTATGCATAACAGAGATGTCACAAACCATAAGCTGGCTCCAATGCCACCCGCTGCTAACTCACTGCCACCGAGCCTACCGGCAATAATTGCATCGACCAAGCCATTGCCCATCTGAAGCAATTGAGCGCCTATTAACGGAAGCCCCATGCGCAGAGTACGCTTCATGTCTGCTTTGATAGCAGAGCTATGCACAATAGACTTCATGGGTTACTCAAGTGGCCTTGATTTAAAAGCCGTAGACAAAGCTAATTTCAACGTCGTCATCTGTTTGTGAAGACGCGTCTCCATCTGCCTTCAGGTAACGACTGCGATAACCCACACGCACCGCACCGCCACCCACTCGCGTGGACAATCCAGTATCTATATTTGCCTCAGTGACGTCTTCACTAGAGGAACTGCCACTGACATCAATGTCGAATTTAAACAAATCCAGGAACTCTCGATAATAGCCAACTCTGACCATGCCTAAAGTCTGTGTGACGGCATCGTCGTCAAAGTCAAATTCCAACGATCGCCCGCCAACACCAATCTGCGCGTAAAGACCTTGCGTGCTGGAAGCCAGAAACTGCCCTCCAACGCCAACCAAAACCTGAATATCTCTATCAATATTTAATGGTTCATCGACGCCAACACTTGACTCCCCAAAAAGATAAAAGATGTCGTCAAGCCAGTAGCGTGGATTGTAACCAATCGCGTAGCTATTATCGTCTGTTCCGCCATTGAGCCACTCGGCATAAACCAACTGATTAAGCGGCCTGTTGTCGTTGCGCAATACCAACCGCAAGCGCGTTGCAGTTCCTGAGTCTCGGACTACACTTCCACCTTCTAGACCGCCACTCCAGTCAGCATGGGCGGATTGCCAGGAGCACATGAAGAAAAACAGGCTTACCAACAGTGTTGTCAGACAGCACCGTTTAAGACTCACAATATGAAATGGGCTATTTAGCATTACGTTTGCCGGGTAGTTAGGGGCTTGATGGCACTTTTTCAAAGTACCGCCTCTGTTGATGATACTCCCTGAACGCCACATAGACACCACTTCCAACAACGATGATTGATCCAAGCAAGCTCCAGACATCAAGAGTTTCACCAAACAAGAAGTAGCCCAGTAACAGCGCCCAGGGAAGAATAAAGTATTGAAAGGGTTGAAGCACGACGGCTTCAGTCAGCTGCAGAGCTTTCATAAGCATCATATGAGCAACAACCGATACCACGCTGAGCAGTGTGAGTTTAAAAGCGGCAGACGTGCTGATTTCCTGCCACTGGCCGATGGCAAACACACCTGACGCCAAAGCACCCACCACACCAAAATACACCAGCGATGTGGCGTAAGCATCCTTTTTCGACACCTTTCTAGTCAGCAGGTTATAAACCGCATACAGAGCCGCACCCAACAAAGGTAGCAACGCAAGAGGATTGAACACAGCGGTTCCGGGGCGCAAAATGATAAAAGTGCCTGCAAATCCGATAATGACGGCAAGCCATCGCCTCCAACCAACCCTCTCACCCAACACAGGCACTGAGAGCGCCGCGACAAACAGCGGAAAACAGGCAAAAAGCGCGTGCATTTGAGCTAATCCGAGAAACCTGAGCACATAGGCAAACAGCGCAATTTCTGCACACATCAGCAAGCAGCGAGATATCTGCAGCCCAGGCACCACTGATGCAAACGCTGCTCGCAGCCCTATCTGCCGGTGCGCCACATACAGCGCCATCAGTGCAAAGGCTGAAAAACGCACAAACAGTATTTGCGACACAGGCAATTCTGCGGTCAGAGTCTTAGTAATGGCGTCTTGCAATGCAAACACAAACGTTGCAAGCACCATCAACGTAATGCCAGCCAACTGAGTTTCTTTCACGAAAACCTATTTTGCGGTATTCAAACAGACTGGCATTGGTTGCCAGTATGGTTCACTTTTAATCAGCAAGTGTACGGTGAGTGCCATCACACAGAGGCTTGTTTTTTGATTGCCGACATCCACAGAACGCCACCGTACCAGTACTCGTGGCTTCATAAACCACAGGGCTGAATTCTGAGTCCTTATGACTACCATCGCAGAATGGTTGAGATGCACTCAGACCACATGAGCACCAGAAGTATTTTTTGCCTTCCTCAACCTCAACTCGATAAGGTGCATTTTGTGTTGATTTACCATCACTCATAACTACGACTTCCTTAGCTTATTGTTGTCTCGGAAAACTGGGGTTAGGCCCCCAATGGCAGAAGTGTAACGCATGTCGCCTTCGACAGATCAGCTGGATAGTTTCTCAGACAGCTGTTGGCTCACCAGCTCGTCATCTACTTCTAATAAGAGTGCATCACGTTCCTGATTCCATTCAGCTCTGTCCAACAACAAGATCAACGGTTGTAAAGCGCTGGCACGGAAAAAAGGATCTGAAATATTGCGGGCAGTATTTTTACAACTGTTTACGATGCGCTGAAACTGATCGCGCTCATAGTCATCGTCCAATTGCTCTAAATAAAATTCAGCGTATCGGCACCGGGCCATCACGAGCTGCACTCGCTTGGCCTCTTCAATATTGCCCTCAGGATCTACGCCTTCCATACCCAAAGGGTCTTCATCGTCCTCTGGGCTAATAGCCATGGCAACACCTTGCGTCGCTTTGGCAGCTGCAGATGGCAAAGCTGTTTCAGCTGAAGTGCCAATCGGTTGATCAGTCTGGCTAGAGGAGCCGGGAGCAGCGTCGCGATTGTTTAGCATCTGCTCAAGCTTGGCGTACTGCTTAAGTTTACTTGCCTGCCAGACAATAATGATCAATCCGATTATGACGATAAATACTAATGTCCCGTAACTCATAAAATCTTCACTGCAGGTTGCCAAGTTCTGCCCATTATAAGTACTTCATTGAGCTATTAGGTTGATTTCCACTCGTCGATTGTTCTGCCGACCTAAAGCTGTAGAGTTAGTCTCAATGGGACGAAGCTCACCAAACGCACGCGCCTCCAAACGCTCCTTGGGAATACCGCTTTCAACCAAAAATTTGGCCACCTCAAAAGCCCGCCGCTTGGATAAAAGCATATTTGCATCAGCATCTCCCAAGCTATCAGTGTGAGCTACCACACGCGCTCTTGCGTTTGGGCTCTCCAGTAGAGAATTTGCAACAGCTTGAAGCACCACGCGAGCGCTCGCACTGAGTTCCGCCGAGTCTGCAGCAAAAGTGAGTCCGTCGATGACACCGTTGAATAGCGCACAACCATTGTCTCCGACAGCAACTGTTACAGGCGTATCAGGGCAGCTATCGCTAGCTTCCAATACTCCGTCACCATCTGTGTCATTCGCGCTGAAAATGCGCTCAACAGTAGTTGACTTTCGATCTCTAGATTGCCGTTTATCGGCGGCGCCACGGCCCATAAAAGGCACATTGGGAACCCAAGATGGAAATCCGCCAAATCGATAGAGCACACCTAACTGCAGATAATTAGCGTGCCGACCATAAGCGACGCCTTCAGCCCGAAAAGCCAAACCAGGCCGGAATGAATATTCCAGACCAGCGCCAAGCAAGGCGTGCAAGCCTGCAGTGTTATTCGCATCTGGTCTATTGCTACTACGTGTAGACAAATGCCCAAGACCTGCTCGACCAAAAAAGCCCAGACCTTGCCGATTGTAGGCCGCTCTGTTTTGAGTGAGGTACCAAAGAGCGCTTAAGCCGTAGTCCGTAAAACTAATATCGCTGTTGTCAACAAGCTTTGCATCGCCCAAGTCAGTGGCGTGCAGCTCGGCAGACAGCCAACGATTTATATCTATACCCAGTGTCACTTGGTAGCCAATCTGACTGTCGTCTTCAACATCTGAACTTGGCACATCACGAGAGTCTGGATCAAGGAAACTTCTACCGATGCCTACACCTATGTAGGGAGCTCGTGTCAGTGTGCTTGGACGATCGTCGACTATCTGAGCTAAGCCTTGCGCACTTGCATCAGACAAAAGCTCTTGGTCAGAACGAGTAGCGAAGCCAATGCCGCGCACCCCGGATACAGTTCGCGCATTTTCATTGTCTAGCAAACTTTTCTCAACCGTTGAGGTGTCAGCTAGTGGGGCCTGATTTGACACTGAGACTTGCGCCACTGCACAGGGTATAAAAAACACGCTCATCACTGCTAGTGCAAGAGAAAAGCACCGCGTAGGCGTGCATTCCTTGTGAATTTTTTGACAATTCAACGGTAGAGATATTCCTGTATGGAAAAGCTACGCCTATTCTGCCACGCAGCTTCTTCAATTGGAAATACAGACTAAGCAGATACTCTTATCAAATGTAAAACTCGGCGCCAATCGTCACAAAAAACGTGTTTAGCAACACACACAAGGGAACCGGTTGTTATAAGGTCAGACAACACAGGATCACAACAATACTGTTCATCGCACTCAGGTGGCCTTTGAGCCCTGTGGAATTATTGATTTGGCAAGCTCCATAAACGCCTGATCAACGCCATCACCACTTAATGAACTGGTCTGAACAACAAAACACGAACCAGCCTCCAGCCCAACGCTATCGCATCGAGTTTGCGGGT
This sequence comes from Granulosicoccus sp., assembly GCA_023300375.1. Lineage (GTDB taxonomy): Bacteria > Pseudomonadota > Gammaproteobacteria > Granulosicoccales > Granulosicoccaceae > Granulosicoccus. The sequence goes on from JALZWO010000072.1 coordinate 39,077, forward strand.
CTTCTGGTAGGTCACATTTACTGTAAACCAATACGTAGGGCATTGGGCCAAAATTTTCCTGCACACGGTCTCTCAAGGCTGTAGCAACCTGAACCGTATGCGGTTGAGTGCTGTCAACCACCAAGATGTACCCAGCAATTCCCTTGAGAAACGATATTAGCACTTTGTCATAGCGATCTTCCCCCTGTATATCCCACACAACAAGACCTACTGCCTGTTGGCCCACCTGAAGGGTTTTCTTATGTACTTTCACACCAATAGTTGACTGATATTCCCCAGAAAAGCAGCTGTGGATATATCGCTGAGCCAAACTCGTTTTACCGACACAAACGCCGCCTAGTAAACATATTTTTCTAGAAATCACTTCTCACTCTCGCTTGCTACTAAAGCCTGTCCCACTTTGCCCGAGGCTTCAGTATTTACAGCATTAAACGTTGACCTCCCCTTACCAAAATCACCAGTTAGCGTCGGATCTTGTGATTGAAACAAGTACCACTTAACCGATGTGTCCTCCAAGTTGATCTTTGCTCGTTCCAGTATCGAGGCCGCAGATGCTGACCGAGGGTCACGAAGCAGTAATAATCGAGACTTGAAAAACAACGCCGCATCAGCGTTTATGACCACTACACCAGGCTCTCTGCTAAGCATAGATAATGATCTGCCCCACAGACGATGATGCGAGACATAGTGCTCTGTAAAAAAAATGCCTAAAGCCACAATACAAAGTACTCTCGTCATTGTGAAAAAAGGTTTAGCAGGTTTCGAAACTTGCGATTCCACCTTGCAATTTCGGCTAATTTCACCAATGTCTAATGCGCTAAATGCATCGTCAGAGCCCATGCAATCTCTTAATTCTTCTGCATATTGAATGTGGACTTGTCGCAAGGTTTCTGCGTAGTGGAACTTGGCTGCACTATCTGGAAATCCTCGAACCACTACAGCAAGAATAGCTTTTGGTCCCCACTCAACCAAAATGGTTAGATCACCTAATTCAAGACTGTTCATGCCATCAAATTCGTCTAAAGCAAACGCTTCCTCCACAAACGAGCGAATTGCACTGAGCATGCCTGACACCAAATCAGGATCTCGTTCAGCGCCCTCATGCAGAATTGAATGTGACAAGACAAGGCTGGTCTCTCTGTGAATCAGAAACAGCTGCTCCACATCGAAAGGTTTGACCTCATCCCCTTCACTGCGCTTGAACAAGCCAGCAACCATCTTGCGCAGTGCTGGCCCAAGAACTGGGTATAGCGCTTCAGCCATTTTCTCAGGTTGTTCTTTGAAGCATTTATGCACACCCGCTGAAATTTCAGGTTCAAGTTCAACTGTTAGCGTTCTATTGTCATCATGCAATTTATTGATAGATGCAGGCAGTATCTGGCTACAGTCTTGTGAGCTCATATACAACTCGTTGAGCTGTCCCTGAACCTCGCTCAATTGCGCTTCCAACTGAGCCTGTCGCTTCAACGCAGGTCCAAGCACTAACTGGCGAAACTTGGCCAGTTCATCCACCGACTCATTTTCGGATTCGTTAGTTGGCTCTTTGATTGATTCGTCTGCAGTCTCAGTAGACGAGCGTAGCTCAAGTACGTTACCAGTCTGAACATATTTATTATTCAACGACTACCCCCGATCATCAGCGCCACACCATGCAAAATCTGATTGGTAGCGATAGTCATGCCATGCCAAAGAGCCAATTGAAAACTAGGGCATTAGTTAGTTGAGGATGAGAAGCCAGTCACAGCTTGATCTTGGCCCACTTTTCGCTAGGTAACTTATAACTGATTTTGACCCAGCAAGCACATGTAGAGGCAATGGATAGAATCCACAACGCTGACCTTTTATATTGTTAATTCCGTAGATACAACAATTTATGAAAAAAAATGTTTCGAAAGTATTGATAGTCGATGACGATATCGACTACTCAGTGCTGCTTGGCATGTTTCTATCTCGTGATAGAGACACCGAATACGAAACAATGCTGTGTCACAGTGGCGCGGATGCAGTTGCCAATTGCAAATTGCAAACATTTGACTGCCTGTTAGTGGATTACAACTTAAATGACATGACAGGCGTCGAGGTCATTGAGGAATTACGCAAATGCTTGGATGAAAAAATGCCGCCGGTGATCATTGTGACATCCGGTGGTTTAGAGGATGCGGCTATAAATTCATTGCGCGCTCGCGCAACCGATTTTTTATTGAAAGACAACGCTAACCGTGTCAGCGTGGGACGTGCCGTAAAAAATGCCATCGAGCAGGGCCGACTGAACCGTGGTGTTCACGAGAGTCGACGAGAACTCATTGTGGCAAATCTTGAACTTGAGCGGCAAAAATCCGAGATTCAGCGTTTTTATCATGTGGTATCTCATGAAATGAAAACGCCATTGACTGCTACGAGGGAATTCTTGTCTATCGTGATCGATGGACTTTTAGGGCCTGTCAATGATGCCCAGCTCGAAGTCCTTCAAGATGCACTCATCTGCTGTGATCAAATCAGCATGCAATTCAACGACCTTACAGACTTGACCCGATTAGAAACCGGCAAGCTGTCGCTAAACATTAAAAGCACATGCCCAGAAGCCATGCTTAAAAGGGTTCTGGCTATAGGCAAAGAGAGAGCAAATGAAAAAGGTATTTCTTTAGAATACAAGGCACGCGGCGAGATACTGCCAGTGAACATGGATGAGTCTCGAGTCACACAGGTCCTGAATAATTTAATTGGCAATGCGATTAAATTCACCAGCAAAGATGGAATAGTGCGCTTATCTGTTCTGGGAGCTAAAGACCAAGCTTTACGAATTCGCATTATCGATACAGGTTACGGCATAGCAAAAGCCTATAAAGAGGATATTTTCGAGAGGTTGTATCAAATTCACACCCACAGTGCTAGCCACGCTCAAGAGGGCTTAGGCCTGGGACTGAGCATTGCTCGAGAAATAATCAGAGGCCATGACCATGAGCTTAATGTTAGAAGCAAGCTGGGTGTTGGTAGCTGCTTTTATTTTGAACTCAGCACCTGCAACTCTTGAGAGTTGTTAACTCATAGCCAATAGCGCCCTGCTTTAGTTTCTATCGCCTAACCTCATAACAAAAAAATAGATTTTTCTAACAAAACCTAGTGACTAGGCTATCAGATTCTTGTGCCTTTTATGACTCGTTCAGGCTCGACAAAACTCTCTCATCCAAGACTCGATGTTAAAGAATGTATCCCTTAAGTTGATCAAATGTTTTTCTGCGAAGATGCTGTTTTTTCTACATCAACATGCGCTCTACACAGATGATCAAAACAACTTCAAAAAAAGCAGCACTAGCTTTTCTTACATCCAGCGTCATAGCATTTTCACCTGGCGCCTCTGCTCAAGACCAAGACGAGTCTATTACCTCAAATTTGTCCAGTGCCCTAAATGGTTGGAGTGGAAGCGCAATTATAGGCGCCACTACCTCATCAGGTAACTCTGACACCAGTAACATTAATGGCTCTATCAGACTGACTAAAACAGTAAACAGGTGGGACCATCTCGTCTTTGGAACAATTTTCAAAGGCTCGTCTGCTATTGTTGTCGACGTGATAGATCCCAACACCAATGATACCGTTGTTGACGAAAGCGGTAACCCACAGCGTACTATCGTTAGAGGAGACAACTCTGACCGCCTTGCACTGGGTTACCAACCAAAGTATTTCGTGAACGAAAAAACCTATGGCTTTGGCATTCTCGATTGGGAACAAGACGAACCCAGCAACATTGACTCAGCGTTCAGACAAGTTATCGGTGTTGGCCATCGATTTTATAAAGACGACTCAGGCTTTCTTTCGGTTGAAATTGGAATTGGTAACAAAAGCACAAGTTTAGTCTCGGGCGACGACATAGACGGCGGCATTGGCTATCTGGGTTTGAATTTCTTAAACAACATCACCGAGAACGTCACATTCAACGCGGATATGCGTAGCGACTTTGGCAGTGACAATACGTTTGTGGAGCTGGGCTTGGGTGTCTCTTTCAAACTGTCAGAGAAACTAGCACTTAAGATCACTCACTTTACTCGCAGCAATAGTGACCTAACTTCATCGGATGATTTGTTGAATTCGAGCAGCGATAGCGTCAGCAGTCTGAACCTAGTTATCGACATCTAAGGGCAAAAGCCAAAGAATTACCCGAGCCAGGGAAGAGGGCCTGAGGTAATGCCCCTATGGCAACATAGAGGCCAACGATAAGCTGGCATCGTATTATCTGATGTCTTGTACAATTTAGCTTATTTTTGGCCTTTACAATCCATGACCAATATCATTGAATTAAACGAGCTTTGCAAGCTCTACGCAATGTCCACTAGCCAAGTGAAGGTGTTACATAATCTTAACCTGCACGTAAAGCCAAAAGAAAAAGTTGCCATCATTGGCCCCTCAGGATCTGGCAAGACCACACTTCTGCTCACACTCACTGGGCTTGAAACACCCACCAGTGGCGATGTCATCATTAGCGGTAAATCGTTAACGGGTAGAGATGGTGATGCCAGAGCCGATCTTCGAAAGCAACACATCGGCATTGTATTCCAGTCTTTTCACCTAATACCCAGTCTTACCGCCAGAGAGAATGTGGCTTTGCCTGTGGAGATATCAGGAGGCAAAAATAGTCGCCAGTTAGCCACGGCAATGCTGGACAAAGTTGGCCTTGGTGATCGACACGACCATTACCCAGCGCAATTATCCGGCGGCGAGCAACAACGTGTCGCCATTGCTCGCGCACTAATACATGGTCCAGAATTAATCGTAGCGGACGAGCCCACGGGTAATCTTGACGAAGCTACGGGCGAGCACATCATGCAACTATTATTCGATTTGAACCGAGACAGCGGAACCACACTATTACTCGTTACACACGATAACGAATTAGCCAAGCGTTGCGATAGAACCCTGCGTTTGCACGATGGACGCCTCGACCCATTAGCGTCGAATTCAACTGAGGCTGTGCAATGATTGCCTTACCAGGATTCATGTTACGAGACCTACGTGGTGCAAGCAAGGTGGGTTCTTTGTGGGTATTTGGCGCTTGTTTATTGCTGGGTATAGCGTTAATTGCCACTTGCGGAAGCCTGCTTCAATTGGTTCGCGATGGCTTCGAGCAACAAGAACGTAACTTGTTTGGAGGTGACGTACAGATAAGCCAGCGCGAGGCCATCACCCAAGAGCAGGCCCTATGGCTGAACGCAAATGCAGATACTTCACTTCTACTTGAGCTGCGTACCATGATGGGCACTGAGGCTGGTGACTTTTCAGTAGTGGAACTGCAAAGTGTTGACGAATCCTACCCCCTGTATGGAGAGATAATACTCGCTCCCGATACCAGCTTGAGAGAGGCAGTTGCACAATCAAGCGATGGCGTTTGGGGAGCAGCGTTTGACCCAGCTCTGGTAGAGCAACTCGCACTCAGTGTGGGACAGACAGTCAGCATTGGTGATATACAGGTAGAACTGCGCGCCCAGATTATCAAGCAACCCGATAGAAGCTTAAGAGCCGACTTTCGAGGCCCACCAGTCATTATTGATGAAGGTGCTTTGAAAGACAGTGGTTTATTGTCACCTACAAGTCTTATCGACTACGATTACAGGCTCCGAGTTAACGAGGATCCGGTTGCATGGCGCGAACGTCTGCGCAACGAGTTTCCTGATGCACAGTGGGAAGTACAAACAGTAGAAGAGCGTGGTGAGCTTGTGGGTCGGCGATTAGATCAAGTCGCCTCAGTACTGCTACTCATTGGCTTCAGCACATTACTCATTGGCGGTCTAGGCGTAGCAAACAGCGTAGGCGCATATTTACAAACCAAATTGAAAACGATTGCCACGTTGCAATCGCTGGGCTCTCGCGCTCACCAAGTGGCATCAGTCTACGTTGGACAAATTTTGCTATTAGCTACTGTTGCTAGTGCCGCAGGGGCACTGCTGGGTTCAGCGGTAGCGTGGATTGCCGCTCAAGCCCTTAGCGAACGACTCCCACTCGAACCCTCGCTGCAAGCACTGGTTGCGCCCACACTGCTTGCCATCATTCTTGGTGTCTGTACAGCTCTTGGATTCACACTACCGATGCTCGGACGCACCTTGAACAACCCCACAGCCCTACTTATAAAAGGCATCACCGACGACTCCATAGCATTACCCTCAGGCTACCTGAAGGCCACTATCGCTGTAAGCTTTATCGGATTTTTTCTGCTGTTGCTATTTGTACCCGAACCGCTTATCGCCGTCGGTTTTGTCATCAGCATAGCTATTCTGCTTCTCCTACTCAATGGCGCTGTGTGGTTGATCCGCAAAGGCGCCCGAAAACTGATACACGTTCGTACACTTGATGGTCACTTTGCACTGCGCTTAGCCATCGCTGGCCTATATCGACCTGGTGCCTCCTTACGCCCCATGTTGTTATCCCTAGGCACTGCACTCACGTTGTTAGTCACCTCTGCACTGATCATTGCTGCAACGTTTCAGACCTTGAACTCAACGGTGCCACAACGTGCTCCCTCTATGGTGCTCTATGACTTGCAAGAACCACAGTTAGCCGATTTTGATAAGACAGTTGCCGCACTAAAAGGCTATGAAGACCACAGCCTTGCACCACTGGTACTTGGCAGACTGAGCCGCGTGAATGGTGAAAATCTCAGTGATAGTGATACTGCCGATCGAGCCCTGGAAGCCAATGATGAACATAAGCTCAGCTATCGCTTAAACAATATCGACAACACAACCGTTGATAGAGGTGAATGGTGGCCCACAGATTACACGGGACCTGCACTGGTTGCTATGGAAGATCGTGAAGCTGATCAACTAGGGCTTCAAGTGGGTGATGCTCTCGAATTCAGTATTTTGGGAGAGCGCGTAGAAGCTACATTATCAGCAATCTATTCTCAGGCACGATTCGAAACCAGTTTTTGGTTAGAGGCTGTGTTTACCGATGACGTCCTTGATCCCTACATTACTCGTTACATTGGCAGCATCATGCTTGAACCAGGCACAGACATCGCAGCTCAGTCAATACTGGGAAGCGAATTTCCAAACGTAGTTACTGTGCGTACAGCAAAAATACTCGAAGCATCGCGTTCTATTCTTGAAAGTGCCGGTTTAGCTATGATGCTTATCGCAGCGGTAAGCTTAAGTGCCAGTATTCTGGTAATGGCAAGTGTTGTAGCGGTGAACAGACAACGCCAAGTTTATGAAGCGTCGATCATGCACGCTATTGGAACTCGCATGAGTGTTGTCATGAAAAGCGTCATTATTGAGTACATGCTACTCGCATTTGTATTGTCGATATTTGCAATGATTACGGGTAGTGCACTTGCACAGGGCTTATTAACGTTCTGGTTGAAGTTGGATAGTGAGGGCAGCGTGTGGGCGGGAGTTGCGGTTGCATTCGGTGCCTCAACACTGTGCCTGGCGGCAGGCGCACTGTGGCTCGTATCCACATTGCGCGTCTCCCCTGCACTATTGCTCAAGCGAGCAGCCTGATTAACGCGGCCCGCCTATCTGCACAGCCGAGCACACATGGCAAAGTCACTCTGGATAAGCTGAGTCAGTTACCATACGCTCACCGTTGAACCTACTACTGGCGTATACCTACGGATGAATTCTGCAACAACACTGACACTTCTGGGCACCGGCTCCTCAGGCGGCGTGCCGCGAGTTGGCAATGTCTGGGGAGCGTGCGACCCTGACGAGCCAAAGAACCGACGTAGACGATGTAGTTTGTTGATAGAAAAAACAAAAACATCAATAACTGGTGCCTCTATAACTACCGCAGTCATCGATGCGGGAGCTGATCTTCGCGAGCAATTGTTAAGCGCGAAGGTGGACTCAATAGAAGGTCTCGTTATCACCCACTCACACGCAGACCATATATTTGGCCTAGATGATCTTCGCCAAATGGCTATCAACTTACAGCGTCCTATCGATGTCTGGGTCGATCAGTGGGCACGCAAACAAGTGATGGCGGCGTTTGAATACTGCTTCGTTCAAGCTCCGGGCTCTAGCTATCCCAGCTTTTGTACAGAACACCAAATAACACCGCACGAACCCTTTACTATTGGCGGACCAGGCGGCATGTTGACTATCAACACGCTGGTGGCAGAGCATGGTGACATCAATGCACTAGGCATCCGTGTCGGTGACGCCGTGTATCTTCCAGATATGAAAAAAATCAGTAATACGGCATCTCTGCAACTACTCACGGGCGTGAAAGTGCTCATCGTTGATGCCTTGCGATACAAATCTCATCCGTCACACATGAACCTCGAAGAGTGTCTCGCTTTTATTCAATCGGTCTCCCCTGAGCGCGCCATACTCACAAACATGCATGGTGATCTGGACTACCACACCTTACGCTCCACACTGCCCGCTGGAGTCGAACCCGGTTTCGATGGCATGCGTATCGAACTATGAATATTCCGTTTACACAGCATGTGCAATCACTGCCAGACACCGTACCGTTTGTAGGGCCAGAAACAATAGAACGCCAATTAGGCAAACATTTTATTGCCCGTATTGGAGCCAATGAAAGTGCATTTGGCATTAGTGAACAAGCTCGAGACGCCATCAAACTAGCAACCTGCGAGCGGGGTTGCAGCTGGTACGCAGATCCAGAAAACCACGAACTCCGCACGCTTCTAGCCGATCAACACCAGGTAGCGATGAGCCATGTGTGCGTTGATGCAGGCATAGACTCCCTGATAGGGCTAACTATTCGTTTGTTCATTGAGCCAGGCATGTCAGTAATCAGTTCTCTAGGCGCATACCCAACGGTTAACTACCATGTGAATGGCTTTGGTGGCCAGATACATAGCGTGCCGTACAAAGACAACCACGAAGACCCTGTGGCTTTGGCTAAAAGCGCCCACACCAACAATGCTCGCTTGGTTTATCTGGCCAACCCTGACAATCCCATGGGAACTTGCCTTGCTCCAGAAGCTATCCAGCAACTACTCAATGACCTGCCAGACAATTGTCTACTCATGTTAGACGAAGCCTATATCGAGTTCATGGACAAGACGCCGTCTCTACCCATTGACATCACTGACCCTCGCCTACTACGTTTTCGAACGTTCTCGAAAGCCTATGGCATGGCAGGCATGCGCATTGGTTATGTCCTAGCACACCAAGATATTATTTCTGGTTTCAATAAAATTCGAAATCACTTTGGCGTAAATCGCTTGGCACAGCTAGCGGCAGCAGCGTCACTCAAAGACACGAATTTCATCAGCAGAATAAAACAAGAAGTAGAAATTGGTAGGCGGCGCATATACGCGTTGGCCGATTCGCTTAGCCTGGAGTATGTGCCTTCAGCAACCAATTTTGTCGCTGTCAATATTGGCAATGAACAGCAAGCCAACACTCTTATTGCAAGCTTGGCACAAAAAGGAATATTTATCAGAAAACCTGCAATTGCACCACAAAGCCAATACATACGTGTCGGCGTTGGCACTCATGAAGAGCACGAACTATTGATAAAGACACTGCCAGCACTACTTGGAATATAAAAATGTCGCTGGCGAGTCGCAGTATGCAGACGTACTACTTTTGTAGTTTGGCTTCTCGGTAAAAAATATATAAACCACTGGAAATAATCAGCCCAGCACCCACCAATGTCCACCGATCAGGCCAGGTGCCAAAAACCAGAAAACCCAGAATAATTGCCCAGATAAGAGCGCTGTAGCTAAAGGGCACCACCAATGATGCCGGTGCATTCCGAAAGGCACGTATCAAGCAAAAATGGCTGACACAGCCAAAAAAACCAACAATTATCATCAACAGCCACTGGTTTGCCTCTGGTGGTATCCAGACTGAAGGAGCATACGCTGACATCACCACGATACCCACCACTGCTGAATACACCAAAGTGGTGGTGCCGTTATCCACTAAACGCAGTTGCCGCGTCAGTATTTGATACATCGCGTTTGAAGCAGCAGCACAAATTAGCAGAATATATCCGCGCTCAGGAATCCAACTACTGCTCTGGATAACAGATTCTCTGTGCTCAGGGCTGCCAGCTACTGATTGCGTTTGCACAATAATAAGTGCGCCGATAAACCCGATTAACACGCCAAGTAAACGCCTCACTCCAACCCGTTCACCCAACACGGGTATGGCCAGCAAGGTCACAAAAATTGGCGATAGAAACATGATGGCTGTGGCCGTGGACAAGTCGGTCGTTCGCAAACCTGAAAAAAATAACGACGTTGTCACCACTAACAATGCAGATCGTAGCAACTGAAGTTTCAAGGAGCCAGTCACAAAGCTGCTTAAGAATTTCTGGCGAAGAAACACCAGCATCCAACACATATGAAAGAAAAACCTGGCCCATACCACTTGAAATTGTGAGAAGTCTTGTACCAACACCTTAACCAACGTGTCCATAGATACAAAGAGACTCATGGTCAGCAGCATCCACAAAATTCCAGCGGTAGGGTTTTCTTTATGCTCCATCATTCACTACCGTATTAATCGAGGAAATCAGGATGCAGAGGAGATTTTGTAGACCTTAGCGCTTAGGTTCGTGTTGCGGTTGCAATGTATTTCATCGCAGCGTCTACACCGCCCTCACTATTTTTTATTCCCAAGGCATGTAGCCCTGTTTCTATACAAGCTAGCATTCCCAATAGCGCATGCGGGTCAAGATGTCCCATGTGTCCGATCCTAAAAAGATCATCAGTGGTCTTTGCACCATTGGGCTCAAGGTTCAATCCTATGCCAAGCGTTAGCCCTGTCTCACTCTCACACCAAGCACGCAATCGACTTGCCAATCCAGATTCAGTTTTGACACAGGTTACAACCCACGAACGATCCTCCGCATTGGGCACATTAAACGCTAAGCAACCACTGTTTGCCCAGCAATCCAACGCCGCCCAGACTGCTGTGGCTTGCACTCGGTGCCGTTGCCAAACATTCTCCATGCCTTCTTCTAACAGCATATCCAAAGCTTCTCGAAGTCCGAACAGATGATGAGTAGGGGGCGTGCCTGAGAAACGAGCTGCGAAGTACTCCGGATACACTCTTGATTTCCAATCCCAGTAGGGAGTGTTCAAGTTGGCTTCTTCATACAAGGGCCACACACCATCTCCAATAAAAACGATACCCAGACCCGGTGGAGTCATCAAACCTTTCTGACAACCAGTAAGCAAAATATCAACGCCCCAAGCATCCATTTTAAAGGGCTCACATCCAAATGAGGCAATGCTGTCGACCATCAACAGAGCGGGATGAGAGCATGCTGTCATAGCCGACCGTATGCTCGGAATGTTGTTGCTCACCGAAGAGGAGGTTTCAGTTTGTACCGTAATAACGGCTTTTATGGAGTGTTCAGTGTCACCACGAAGAGCCGCCTCAACACGTTCAACCTGTACTGATTGATCTGTGCCGAAATCAATAACCTCAACATTGATACCCAGGCTTTTGGCAGTTTGTGCCCAACCAGCACCAAACCGACCTGTTTGTAGCGACAGGATAGTATCGCCTTTGCTTAGCGTATTAACTAAGGCAGCTTCCCAGGTTGCATGCCCATTACCAATGTAAATTAGTGCATGACCACTGTTTCCAGCGATCGTGTTGAGATCGGCGTAGACAGTGTCGCTAACCTCAAGGAGTTCACCTTCGTAAATATTGGGTGCTGCGCGATGCATTGCACGCAGCACCCTATCTGGCACAACCGAAGGACCCGGCAACGCGTGATGTCCTCTGCCAGCTGCAAGCCGGACGGAGTTGCCGTTTGGTTTAGCCATACTTTTTACAACCTATGAGAACAACAAGCCACCATTGCTATTAATGGTGGTACCTGTGATAAATGATGCTTCACTGGATGCCAGATAGCTCATCAAATCGGCTACATCTTCCGAACGCCCTCCCTTTTCAATGGCGTGGCGTTCGCAACGTTTTTACGGCTTTATTCTCTTATGATAGCGTTTACGCGTCAACCAGCTTATTCAAGGTGCTGCTCGGACGCATGATCTGTTCGCGCAGCTCAGGGCTTGAGCAATAGTATCCACCGATGTCTGCAGGTTTACCCTGTACGGCATTGAGTTCAGAGACAATTTTTTCCTCACTAGCTAACAGCTCACTGTGAAACGCCTTAAACTGCGCCGCAAGTTCGGCATCATCAGTTTGCTGTGCAATAGCTTCTGCCCAATACAAAGCCAGATAAAAATGGCTTCCACGATTATCAAGCTGGCCCACTTTGCGTGATGGCGACTTACCATTGTCTAGCAGTTTTCCAGTAGCTTCATCGAGTGTTGTTGCCAGGATTTTTGCTTTCGGATTGCTGTGCTTTATGCCGCACTCTTCAATAGAGACAGCCAGAGCAAGGAACTCACCCAACGAATCCCAGCGCAAGTGATTCTCTTCGAGTAGCTGTTGCACATGCTTGGGAGCAGAACCACCTGCTCCAGTTTCAAACAAACCACCGCCTTCCATCAATGGCACTACTGACAGCATTTTTGCGCTTGTGCCCAATTCAAGAATCGGGAACAAATCAGTAAGGTAGTCACGAAGAATGTTCCCAGTGGCAGATATAGTGTCTAGCCCACGTGCAACCCGTTCTAGCGTGTAACGCATAGCCCGCACTTGAGACATGATCTGGATATCCAAGCCTTTAGTGTCATGCTCTTGCAGGTAGGTCTCAACTTTTTTGATTAACTCGTTCTCGTGAGGACGGTAAGGGTCGAGCCAGAAAACTACCGGCGTTGCAGATTCACGTGCACGTCGTACGGCCAACTTCACCCAATCGCGGATAGGCGCATCCTTGGTTTGACACATACGCCAGATATCACCCTCTTCCACTTCTTGCTCAAGGAGTACCTCACCTGTCTCAGCATCTGTAATACGTGCAGTGCCGGCACTAGTGGCTTCAAACGTTTTATCGTGTGAACCGTACTCTTCTGCTTTTTGCGCCATCAGCCCCACATTAGGCACAGTACCCATCGTGGTGGGATCAAAATTACCATGCCACTTACAAAAGTTTATGACCTCTTGATAAATACGGGCAAAAGTTGACTCGGGAATAACCGCTTTACAATCATAAAGCTTGCCGTCGCCTCCCCACATCTGACCGCCAGAGCGAATCATGGCTGGCATGGATGCATCAACGATCACGTCACTAGGAGAGTGGAAATTGGTTATACCTTTCGCCGAATCAACCATGGCGAGTCGTGGACGACGGACCTGACAAGCATGCAAATCACGCTCAATCTCTTCGCGCTTAGACGCCGGTAATTCGGCAATTTTTTGATACAGCGTTGCCATACCATTGTTGACATTGATCCCTAATTCATCGAAGTAGGCACCGTGCTTATCAAACGCATCTTTGTAAAAAATCTTCACTGCATGACCAAACACAATAGGGTGCGACACCTTCATCATGGTGGCTTTTACATGCAATGAAAACAGAATGCCTGATTCGCGGCAATCTTCCATTTCACGCTCGTAAAACTCGCACAGCTCGGTCTTACTCATAAACATAAGATCAAGCACTTCATGAGCAAGCACTGGGATCTCGGCTTTGAGCACGTCGCTATTGCCGTCTTTAGTTATTAGCTCCATACGCACTTTACGCGCCTTATCCAGCGTCAACGATTGCTCACCAGCATAAAAATCGCCTTCATGCATGTGAGACACGTGAGTACGCGACCATTGCTTCCACTCGCCCATAGAATGAGGGTGCTTTTTTGCAAAATTCTTCACAGCATTTGGCGCACGTCGATCAGAATTGCCTTCGCGCAGCACAGGATTTACGGCACTACCTAATGCTTTGCCGTAGCGTTTACGCAGTTCTTTCTCTTCCTCAGTTTGAGGATCGCTGGGAAAATCAGGCAGAGCATAGCCATTGTCCTGCAGCTCTTTGATACAGGCTTGCAGCTGTGGAACTGACGCACTGATATTGGGCAGTTTGATAATGTTGGTATTGGGTTCTTGGGTTAGTTCACCCAAGTGCGCCAAATTGTCTTCAACTTTTTGACCATCGTTCAGGTATTCGGGGAATTCTGCTAGCACCCTCGCTGCCACTGAAATATCACTGGTTTCTATATCGATGCCGGCAGCTGCCGTGAATTTGCGCACAATGGGCAGCAAAGAGGCTGTCGCCAGCAATGGGGCCTCATCGGTGAAGGTGTATATTATTTTTTGCTTATTGTCAGACATAAAACTGCGACCCTTATTAGGCTAGAGATAGCTGGAAATATCGAATAGTGTCGGGCTTGAGAGAACAATCATAATCCGCATCTCAATGAGCAGACACCGCCTGACGGTTCATTATAAACGAGCTGGGCATACACTGCCGCCTCAACTCACCCCTGCGAACAATACAGGCATTGCACTCATGAACGCTGGGCAAAAGCCACAACCAACCGAGGTCCGACAGCCGCTTACCCCATCTGTTCAACGTTAAGCCTGTTCAACGACCCGATGAGGGTTTTCTGGGCTTGGCTCGAGCGGTTGCCACTGCCGACAACGGATCTTCTGGCCAATGGTGCTTGGGGTAACGCCCGGCCATGTCTTTCTTTACCGCTGAATAACTAGTCGTCCAGAAGTTAGCAAGATCTTCCGTCACTTGAACCACTCGCCCAGCTGGCGACAGTAAAAGCACTTTGAGCGGCAACCGACCATAGGCAACAGAGGGATTTTCAGCACAACCAAACATGTCTTGTAGCCGAACTTGTAACCAGGGGTTACCCGCGTCAATATAAGACAATTGGATGTTAGAGCCACTGGGAACACGGTAGCGCAACGGTAGCCATTCCCCAAGCTGCACCTGTTGCTGATAATTGAGCAAGGAGCCTAAAATTTGCTGCAACTCCAGCCTCTGCAAAGACGCGAGAGTTGAAAAACCCGACAGATAAGGCGACAACCAGTGATCAAGGTTATTCAACAACGACTCATCATCAACCTCAGGCCAAGCCTCGTCGCTCAACTCACGCATTCGCTTCACACGGGCCTGCCATTGCCGCAGTTCATCCGTCCATGGTAAACAGGCAATACCAGCGATACGAATCCCTTCGAGCATAGCTTGTATTCGCTCGTCGTCATCAATCATGCGAAGTGCCTTACTTGACACCACTAGCTTGCCTATCATCAAACGTCTCTCAGCTAGCACTCGCAACAGTTTTACATCCCACGCAACATGGTCAAGCTGCATTAGTAAGTGCGGTGCATGGCGTTCCAGCTCATCGATAGACAAGGTAGCCGCCTTGAATATGCGCGCCTGCTTACCGATTCCTCCCAATCGCGCCACCACCAACCACGATTGCTGCGCCAAAGCATCATCACGATCAATCACGGCTCCAGCACCACAAGCGAGTGTGTAGGCGCTATCGTCGCCAGAGCGCCGTTTCGCAATCCAGTCCGGGTAGGCTTGGGCCAGCAACACGCCTAAGGACATTTTGCCTTCATGTCGATCACTCGGCACTGAGCCTGACAAAGAGTGTTCAGCACCTGCAAGCACCTTTGTAGCGAGCTGTTCTGCAAGCCGCTTTGACGGCTTTGACAACTCACGCTGCATGAGTACGTCAAGATCAACGGTGTTGTCGCCACGAGATTGATCTTCAAGAACAACTGCAAGATGACAGGCTATGTCAAGACAGTGGTTGTTAGCAGCCCAGAGCAACATACTGGCAAGCCTAGGGTGTACCGGCAGTGAGGCTGCCACTTTTCCAAAGGCACTTAATTGATTCTTCTCCCACAACCCTAACTGCGCCAGCAGATCCCGAGCACGCATTACAGATGCCTCTGCGGGCTCCGTTGTCCACGCCATGTCTTTGTAGTTGTGTACGCCCCACAGCGCTAAATCTATAATGACAGGCGCTAGATCAGCGCGCAGTATTTCTGGTTGCCAGAAAGGTGACCGACGAGCATGCCCCTGCTCACTCCAAAGTCTGTAGCAAATGCCCGAGGTGGTCCGTCCAGCACGCCCAGCACGTTGTTTAGCACTGGCTTGACTTGCCGTCACTGTTTCAAGAAGCGAGGCACCCGTGCTGCTATCGATACGCCCACGTCGCTCGAGCCCAGAATCAATGACCACACGAACTCCATCAATGGTAATGGAGGTCTCGGCCAGACTGGTTGACAAAATAACGCGCCGGAAACCTTCAACCGCCTTGCAAGTGGCACGTTCTTGAAGTTCACGACTAACCCCACTGTGCAAGGCAAGCACCACCGTATTGTCTTTAACTACGCACGCGGATAACTGCTGTTGTACTCGAGTGATTTCAAAAACGCCCGGCAAAAAAACCAGCACATCACCTTCGTGCTCATCTAGAGCGAGCATGACTGTACTAGCGATGCGCTGAAGGAAGGACACATTGGTCTCGCCCAGATAACGAATATCGACCGTGTGCTGCGCTACAGCACATGAGATCTCAACACTCTTACCCAAAGGCATGGATACATTTTGCATATCGAGAGTTGCCGACATTAATAAAAGACGTAATCGATCATTCAGGGCTTGTTGAATGTCGATACAAAGTGCGAGCCCAAGATCAGCATGCACACTGCGTTCATGAAATTCATCGAAAATCACCAGGCCTACGCCTTCAAGCGCCGGGTCTGCCTGAATTAATCGTGTCAGTACGCCCTCAGTCACGACTGTGAGCTTGGTCTTGTTTGATACCCGCGTATCCTCGCGCATACGCAAGCCAATACGCTCGCCTACTTTTTCGTTCAAGTGAAACGCTAAGCGTGCAGCCACGGCTCTTGCTGCCAAACGACGCGGCTCAAGCAGAATGATATTGCCACTCAACTGCTCGTCAAACAGCATGGCGAGAGGTAGGCCGGTACTTTTCCCAGCCCCCGGTTCCGCCTTGAGCAGCACATTGCCGCTCATTAATGAGTCAACAACCTGGTTGCTGATGCCCAAAACCGGCAAAGCACGGATAGCTTCAGGCAAAACAGCGGTATTCATAGAATGTGTCAACTGGTCGGAAAACGAGGGAGCGCGACTCTACACTAGCCTGTACGGGCAAACGAGTAGCACCGTGAAAAATTGATCAGATTAGTGTTGCTCAATGAAAAAACTGACTCTGCAACATAGACAACGCCGACGTTACGCCCAACATCTTGAACTTTTATTAACAGAACTGTCGTAAATTTAGTAGACCGCCGGTGGACTTTATCGTATTTCCTAGTGTTTTAGCTGACCACTATCACGGTTTG
This sequence comes from Granulosicoccus sp., assembly GCA_023300375.1. GTDB lineage: Bacteria > Pseudomonadota > Gammaproteobacteria > Granulosicoccales > Granulosicoccaceae > Granulosicoccus. The sequence goes on from JALZWO010000072.1 coordinate 56,245, forward strand.
ATGCGCTTGCTTGCACAAGTCTGCGTTGACCACCTCTCCTCGGTGAGAGTTTACGGCTATTCGCAGTTAATAGCCCCCGCATAGCCTCAACAAATGTGATGATGAACGAAAAACAGATTTAGACAGACACCAGCAACAGATTGGTGAAGCCGAAATTGATCAGACAAATTAATTTCAGCTTCACCAATGTGCACTTAATCACTAGTTGATTGCTCAATTATTGGTACTCTTTGGCCAATGTTACGCAGCTTCGCCTCCCAAAAAGTGGCGTAGCTGCATTAATCTCTGCTGTTTGTTATTTTTACCCGCACAAAGAGCGATATCTGGAGTTCTTATTTTGATCGATCCGACACAAATTGACACGAGTTGGGTACTGCTCAGCGCCTTTCTCGTCATGACCATGCAAATTGGCTTTTGCATGCTCGAAACTGGCTTGGTGCGTCAGAAAAACAGCATCAATGTCGCCTATAAGAATTTGATGGACTTTGTTGTCGCTGGTCTTGTTTTTTGGCTTGTCGGTTTTGGCATTATGTTCGGCACAGGTCATGCCAGCGGTCTTTTCGGCACAGACATGTTTCTGAAAAGCCATTCTGACGGCGTTGTCGCGTTTTTCTTATTCCAGCTCGTCTTTTGTAGTGCGGCAGCCACGATTGTGGGCGGCGCAATGGCTGAGAGGACGCGACTTTCTTCGTATCTGATCATCAGTGCTCTAGTGGCAGCGGTATTCTATCCCCTGATGGGCCACTGGACGTGGGGCGGCGCTCTAGGCAACGGCACGCCAGGCTGGTTGGCTGAATTAGGCTTTATTGATTTTGCAGGCTCCACCGTGGTCCATGGAACTGGCGGCTGGCTAGCGCTAGCGGCCGTTATCATTGTCGGCCCACGCATAGGTCGATTCAACACTGACAAGCCCCTTCGTGGCAGCAACTACCCAGTGGCCACCGTTGGCGTTCTTGTCCTTTGGTTTGGCTGGTTTGGTTTTAATGGCGGTAGCGCTCTGGCATTCAATGAGTCGGTACCCATCATCCTGGTAAACACTTCTTTGGCGGCAGCAGCTGGTGGCTTTGCGCTGCTCTCTTGGGCTTGGATAAAAGAGAAACAGCCGAACATAGAAGCCTCTATAAACGGCACTATTGCAGGGCTTGTCGGTGTTACCGCAGGTGCGAACATTTACGAAACCACTGACGCTCTTCTAGTCGGTGTTGTAGCGGCCACAGCTTGCGGCTTAGCGACCAAATTGCTAGATCGCCTGAAAATTGATGATGTGATCGGCGCTTGGCCTGCTCATGCCATTGCCGGCGCAGCTGGCACGCTAATGGTGGCCTTAGTCGGAGATAGTGGAGCGTTTGCTGAAGGCGTAGGCCGAGCCGAGCAATTGACCATTCAAGCCACAGGCGTTGCTACAGTTGCCATCTGGGCTTTCGGGGTTGGATTTGCAGCTCTGTACGTAGTTAACAAGATTTTTCCATTACGCGTATCAGAGTCACATGAGCGCATTGGTCTGAACATCTCCGAACATAATGCCTCCACCGATCTGGTGGAATTAGTTGGTGAGATGAATGATCACCGTCTCAATGCTGATTTTAATGCAGCTGTAAGCGTTGAGCCACACACCGAAGTGGGTCAGATAGCAACAGAATATAACCGCGTTCTTGAGCGAGTCAGATTAGAAATCGAAACACGCGAAGAGGCCTATCGCCAGCTTGAAGAAGCCAGCGAATTCCGCTTTATCTTTGAAAATGCCCACGAAGGTATCGTGCAGTTTGCGCGTAGCGGCATGATCACCAAGGCAAACCCTGCCGCCGTTGCACTGTTGGGCTTTCAATCAGAAGAAGAACTGATTGGTGGCGCTGGCAAATGGTTCTCAAAACTCGATGGTGTCGATAGAGAAACTCAACTCAAGCGCATGATTCGTTTGCTCAATGAGAAGGGTGTAGCCCGCGAAGTTGAGTTGGCATTTATACGCAATGTTGATGGTCGTTCTGGAAATGTGCAGATTGATCTGCGCCGAATACTTGCCTCTGGCGATAATCCGACAACGGTGCTCGGCTCTATCATTGATATCAGTGACAAGATGGCCAACGATCGTTTACGCATTGAGCGCGATAGTGCAAAAGCTGCCAGCCACGCCAAAAGCGAATTCCTGGCCAACATGAGTCACGAAATTCGTACACCGCTCAACGGCGTTACTGGCATGCTCGAGCTCCTTTCACGCACCGAGCTCGACACAAGGCAGTCGCGATTTTTAAATATTGCGGGCACATCAGCCGACGCCCTGTTGTCTGTCATCAACGACATTCTGGATGTATCAAAAATTGAAGCAGGTAAGCTCGAACTTGAAAAAGCCACGTTTTCTCTGCCTGAATTGCTATCCGATGTCGTGGATATGTTCGCACCGTCAGCGGCTAGCAAGAGTATTGAACTAGCAAGCCTCATCCCCACGAACACACCTGAACGAGTGGTGGGTGATCCAGAGCGTCTCCGTCAAGTGTTCGTCAACTTACTGGGCAACGCTATCAAGTTCACCGAGACAGGTTCGGTCAAGCTGGTCTGTCGTGCTACACCTAAAGGTGATGGAAACACCAATTTACGCTTCGAAATAGAAGACAGTGGACCCGGTATTTCGTCGCTTGAGCGAGAACGGCTGTTTGAACCTTTTACTCAAGCCGATACCAGCACAACACGTAAGCATGGTGGCACCGGACTCGGACTCACCATTACGCGACAGCTGATCGAGCTTATGGGTGGCAGCATCACTGTAGAGAGCGAGATGGGCCGTGGTACGACATTCACGATCGACATTACGCTTCAGGTTATAGAATCTGCTAAAACAACAACAAACGTAGATCAGCTGATTGTTTCAGCCTCATCGAGTAAAAAATTGCGGGTACTTGCCGTTGACGATCACCCGATTAACCTGGAAATAGTAGACGGCTTACTAGAATCTGAAGGCTTCCTGGTAACCACCGTTGACGGCGCAGAAGCGGCAATGAAGCAATTGGAGCACGCGCACGACAGTGGTATGCCGTTCTCGCTCGCGTTAATTGATTTTCAGATGCCTACTACTGATGGTCGAGAGCTTGCCATTCACATCCAGAATGATGGTCGCTACAATGATATGCACGTCATCATGCTGACGTCGATCGATCAGGCATTAAGCGCCGCCGAGCGTACCGATTTAAATATCGCTGCCAGTATTACCAAGCCACTGCGTCGCACGCGTCTATTTGATGCTATCAACGAGACACTCGGCAGACCACTAAGCAAACCCTCACCCGCTGTGATGACTCCAGTGACTGATCTTGCGGCTGAGCGCGTCGCTGTTGCTCGAGGAGAGGATTCTGAAAAGGTAGAAACATCCGTTTCAAGGGAAAACTTACCACCTCTACTTGGGCAGACTGATAACCCATTAGAGGTTCTAATTGTTGAAGACAATGCGGTTAATCAATTGGTCCTTGACGAACTACTGCGAGGTTTCGGTCATCACACGGTACTAGCAGAAAATGGTGAAGTCGCTCTTGAGCGTCTTAGCAATGGCAATATCGATCTGGTGTTAATGGATTGCCAAATGCCAGTGATGGACGGCTTCGAGGCCACCCGTCGTATTCGTGCTCAAGAGGCGCAAAACGGGACGCCGCGGCTACCTATTGTTGCTGTCACTGCCAATGTCGTGAAGGGTGATCGCGAACGTTGCCTAGATGCGGGAATGGATGATTACGTCAGTAAACCAATAAACACCGCGAAACTAAACGCAGCGATTGCGCAGCATGTTAAAAAGGCGTGAGTAAACTGCATGCCTGAATCTGGGCTGTAGAAATACTAGCGATCAGTGTCTGGGGTGCAACGCTCCAGACGCTGCATCTATCACGCTGAGCGACACACAAAATCGCTCACCTTAATCTGGCGCCCCCAGGCCAAACACCACCATGCCATCAGATAACCCGACCAGTTTCACGACTCTGCCGTTAAGACCTGAACTCTTGCAAGCGCTGCAAGCGGTGGAGTATGTCAACATGACACCCATCCAGGCAAAATCAGCTACGCCCATACTGGCAGGTAGCGATGTGCTTGCTCAAGCCGAGACTGGCAGTGGTAAAACAGCCGCTTTCGCACTTGGTGTGTTGAACAAACTGGATAATTCAGCACTGCGTACGCAGGCTCTCATTATTTGTCCAACAAGAGAATTATCAGATCAAGTAGCCGCCGAGATACGCCGCTTGGCTAGTGCCATGGCCAACACACGCATAATCACCTTGTGCGGTGGTAAGCCCATGCATGACCAACTCACAGCGCTCAAGCACGAGCCCCATATTGTTGTCGGCACACCCGGCCGCCTTAAATCGCATGTCATCAAAGGTACCCTGAGGCTAGAAAACATCCAGACGCTGGTGCTCGATGAAGCAGACCGGATGCTCGATATGGGCTTCTATGACGACATCATGTTTATTCTTGGAGCCACCGAACCTGACAAACAAACACTGCTGTTTTCAGCCACTTACACCAGCGAAATTGACTCTGTTAGTAAACGCATACAAAACCACCCGGAAATAGTCAAAACCGAATCACCTAGTAATGGTGCACAAATCAATCAGGTTTTTGCCTTTGCAAGTGATGATCAAAAGACGGAGAGCTTGCTTCGTGCCTTAGATTCTTACGCACCAGAAAACGCCATTGTTTTTTGTAACCGTCGCGATCAAGTACAGAAACTGTGCGACGAACTGCACAGTGATGGCTTTCATGCCCGCGCAATACATGGAGACCTCGAGCAACGCGATAGAGACGAAGCGCTCATCCTGTTTGCCAACAAAAGTATATCGCTGCTGATTGCGACCGATGTGGCAGCGCGTGGTTTGGACATCGATGCGCTATCTGCGGTCATTAACTACGATTTTCCGCAAGACTCTGAAACCTATGTTCACCGCATTGGTCGGACCGGACGTGCAGGCCTCGAAGGCTTATCCATAACGCTGGTGGATCCTGAGCAGATGCATCGTATTCGTTCACTGGAAGAATTTCTTAAACTTGAAATCAATTTTTCAGAAATAAAAAAGATACCCGACAACCGTCGTAATCGAGTGACTCCACCCACTCAAACGCTATTGATCAGTGCAGGGAAAAAAGACAAACTCAGGCCTGGAGATATTGTGGGTACTCTGACAGCAAACTCGGTACTCTCAAAAGACGACATCGGAAAAATCAAAGTTCTGGCGCGAAGCTCTTTTGTCGCAGTCAACCGAGACAAAGCCAGCACCGCGCTATCGATCCTCAATGAAAATCGAGTGAAGAAGTTAAAGGTTCGCGCACGGATCATTCACTCGTAACCCAAACTGGGGTAATCATTAGCATTTTCAGCACGATCTATTTTTTCAGAGACCCAACATCAAAAGCTATCATGATTTACCCCATGGAATTATCGACAAATCAAACTCATGAGCAACCTAACCGCTAACCTTGGCCTCGTCCGATCACTGGTCATCTACTACGCGCAGCCATGGCGCAGGCTCGCTCTTGCTCGCTTCTACAAAGAATTGGTTCCAGAAGACACACTCGTGTTTGATATTGGCGCACATGTAGGGAGTCGCACAAGGAGCCTGCTTGCCAATGGCGCACGCTGTGTTGCAGTAGAGCCACAGCCAAAATTCTCTCAACTACTCGCTCGCCTTTTTGCTAACAATGATCGGGTTTCACTGGTAAATAGCGCGGTAGGCAGCGCACCAGGCACAGCCGAGTTGCACGTTTCAAGTCGCCACCCAACCGTATCTACTCTGTCTGGCGACTGGATAAAACGTGTCGACAAAAGCCATGGCTTTGAAGCGGTAAATTGGGACCATAAAATATCAGTGCCTGTAACAACTCTTGACCAGTTGATAGAGCAATACGGTCTTCCAGAATTTTGCAAAATTGATGTAGAGGGCATGGAGGCTGAAATACTCCAGGGCTTAAGTGTTGCAATTCCCATCGTTGCCATCGAATATATTCCAGCCACTATTGATATTGCACTGGCTTGCGTAACTCGCCTTGAAGCACTGGGCATCTACGAATATAACCTCAGCTCTGGTGAATCGCATAGCATGAACTTGGCAAACTGGATCAGTGCAGACGCCATCAATAAAGAACTAGAACGTATCGCATCAACAGGTACTCAATCGGGTGATCTTTACGCGCGATTAGCAAGCGCATCAGGTGCTTAATAAAATGCATCGACCAATCCTGTAGACTCCAACTAGCGTAACTGACAATCGTAACTCCAGAAACTTGGAAACGACCCAGACAACTGGAAAAACCATTTAACTGAAAAGAATCGTATGCGAATTATCGTAGCGCTGGGAATTATCGCCTTACTCTTTTTTCTGTTGTTATTTCCAGCTCATCCCCAATCATTTACCGTCAGCTACTTTTTAAAACTACCTCTTGAATGGCCACTGCTGGTTCTAGCCCTGCTGCTGTTTAAAGGGGCGGCGCTGACGTTGTTACGGTATTTGATTGTGATAGTTCTGGCGCTCGCCTTCTTACTACGCACAGCAGACATCGGCTCACGATTGGCTTTCGACCGTCGCTTTAGTCCTCTGGTGGAATGGCATTTACTGGGGGATGGATGGAATCTGGCATCGCAGCAAATTGGCCTAGTAGAGGCAGGATTATTCGTTGCGCTAGTTTTAGTGATACTAGCAGTGTTGATTTACGCACTGTTTAAAGGCTTGGGCGCTCTTGGCCAGCTCGCTGGAAAATCAAAAACTATTGTTGGCAGTCTTGCTCTCATTACGCTTGCCGCGGGCTCGTTCGCATTCTGGCAGCAGAGCCCAGAAGAGAAAAATCCACTCGTGCAAGCCAACTTCATACCGGAGCTGATTGATCGCAGTCGTTCCATGCAACGCTCTGTGAAAGATCAACAAGCGTTCATCGTAGAGCTTGAACGTGATTCTGTAGCCAGCACTGATACCCTGCCCAATTTCGCCGCATTAGCGGGACGTGATGTTGGATTTGTGTTCATTGAATCCTACGGCCAGAGCTTTCTACTTGATGAAGACTTTGGCCCATTGGCAAAAGAGCGTTTAAGCAGCATTGAAAAAAACATCACTAGCGCAGGCCTCCACGTACGCAGTGGCTGGATGACTTCACCAGTGCGCGGTGGCCGCAGCTGGCTAACGCATGCTAGCTTTGCTTCTGGGCTGGCTGTGACCAATCAGGCAAGGTTTGACCGTCTGATTGCTTCTGATCGCGAGTCACTCTACGGCTTGTTTGCTAATGCAGGGTGGAACACGGTAGGGTTAGTGCCCGCCATCCGTGAAGCTTGGCCTGAGGGTGTTTGGTACGGTTTCGATACCATATACGACCTCCATAATCTGGATTACAAAGGTGAGCCGTTTGGCTGGGTCACTATGCCTGATCAATATACTTTGTCGCATTTCGAAAACACTATTCGCCAGCCTAATGAAACCCCTGTTATGGCAGAAATTGCACTTATCAGTTCGCATGCGCCTTGGACACCATTGCCGACTATAGCTCCTTGGGAATCCGTTGGCGACGGTAGCATTTTTGATGGTAGCTATCGATTTGGAGAGCCCATGACATGGAACAATCGGGTTCGGGTTCGAGAAATGTACGCCAAGTCGCTAGATTATTCTTTAACCGTCGTGGGTGAATACCTTGAACGTCACGGCAAGGGTGCACTGTTTGTTGTGCATGGTGATCATCAACCAGCCTCAATTATTGCCGGTTGGGGTAAAACTGCAGATGTACCCATCCACATATTCAGTGATGACCCAGCACTACTGGAACGCCTACCAGCCGATGTCTTTACCAATGGCATGATGCCAAGTATGTCCTCAGAGAGCATACCCATGTGGTCAATGCGCGAGATGATGGCGACAACGTTCGAAGATCCATAGCCATAGCCTGCCAACCACTAAATCTGCGCTTAAAATCGCTTACGCTTGGGCGCAAGCCCAGCGTCTTGCTCGGACTGCGACAGCTTTGCCCACCAGGTGGCGTAGGGCGTGTCTGTAGGAGCAAGACCACTACAATCCGCAGCCCCATCGTCCCACCAAACGGGACCTGCCTCGCCTAAGGCTATTTTGGCATCCATCGACGCTACTGCATCGTCTTGCATTCTGGCCTGCATCAAGCGTTTCAAATAAGCACGCCTTTGGCTGTCATCCAACGCCGGGTTAGTGCAGCGCTTCATGATTCCTCTGGAGACGAGGTAGCGGCCATCAGGGGTATGTGGGCGAATTTTTCTGGGCATGGCACTTAACGCTGGCGTTTTAGTCTATCGTGCAGATTAAGTGACTCGATGACAATTGACAATGCGCGATTATGACGCACTGAGTTGCAAAAACAACATAGACTGCTGAATCGTTGCCGAATCACTATTTTTGTAACTTTTATGAATTCTCAGACTAAAAAACTGCTTGAAAAAAACCAAAAACTCAACCAACTAGACGGCGCGAGAGTACTCAGCCATGTGCAGCGCGATAGTGGTGAGTGGGTATTGAATACACTCATGCTTGAGGGCTATGACGTACCCTTCAAATACAGCAGAACCAAGAGGTATCGAAGCCTAGAAGGCGCACCGGTGAATTTAACGTACTACCCTCAATCGACCACCATTGCCGGTATCGAATTTGAAAGCATGAAAGTGGTTCGCATCCGCCGAAGCTAATGCGTTCTTGAGCGCTCTAACTCGCTTCAGGCTCACTTTCAGTTGAACTCTCTACCGCATCTTCCAACACTTTCTTTAAAAGCATTAACTCAGTCTGCAGTTGTAACGCAGAATCAGCCATCATCTGACCAGCAACCTCTAGTCGCTCTTGAGCATTGCTGCCGGCCACACGTTTTTCAAATGCAGCTAGGATCGCCTTTCCCGATTCACGCTGCTGTGCGTTGTACCTTGAGAGTTCGATCATCAAAGCGGCTTGGCGCCGAGCTTCAAATTCCTGCGGATTCTCTATGAATAGTCCGGCCCAATCATCAAAGTCAAATTCTGGTGCACTTTTATCTTTCATGAAGGGTCTCGCTCAATACTATTGGTGAAACTGAATTCTGAAGGTTTGGTTCATCACATTCTGCGAGCCAGCTCTCAGCTGCATAATTTGCCGCGAGAGCGAAGGGGTCTAAAATGAGAAATTCTGAAAGATTGCTCATTTTGCATACTTTCTTCATAGGTAATCTTATATTGTCTTAGTCAGACAATTGATGAACACCGCATGCCCTCTCACCCCAAACTCTTACGGCAATATCTAGCGGCTTCATAAATAACTCAGACTAGAACTCAAACTAGAACTCAAACTCAAACTCAAACTCAAACTCAAACTCAAACTCAAACTCAAACTCAAACTTAAAGCACAAAATAATCACTCTACAGATACAACTTACCAATAACTGTTTACTAAAAATGGATTAGG
>JALZWO010000073.1 GCA_023300375.1 Granulosicoccus sp.
AAGTCAATCAACGCTACGCGAGCTATCCAGCTCCATAGCGCTATCATACCGTTGCATGATGTTGGTGGGAAATCAGGATGTGAGTGATGAGTCGCTTACAGAATAAAGATGTTGGCTGCTACTCAAGCTGTACCGATTATCAATAAGAGCGTGTTCTCAGATTATGATGTGCTCACACCCTCGTTAGACGAGCAAACCAAGATAGCCAATTTTCTCGTAGCCATCGACCAAAAAATCGAAACCCTCGGCACTCAAATCACTGAGACAAAGACCTTCAAGAAAGGCCTGCTTCAGCAAATGTTCGTATGAAAGAAAAGTCATCTAAGTACATTCCTAGAGTCCAGCCTGAATATGCTCTGGAGAATAACCTAGTTGCGCAATTAGTAGCTGCAGGCTACACGCGTGCCAGCGTGACCGATGAGCCGTCGATGCTAGCAAACTTAAAGGCACAGCTAGAAGCCTTCAACAATGTAACGCTGACCGAAGGTGAATTTAAGAAAGTACTGTTTCATCTGAACAGGAGCTCTGGTTTCTTCGCCAAGGCCCACACGCTGCGCGACAGGATGAATTTAATCAAGGATGACGGTGATTCGAAGAGCTTGCGTTTCTTTGACTCTGACAATCCCTCAGGTAACAGATATCAAGTCACTCAGCAAGTAACTATGGAAGGTAGTTACAAGAATCGCTATGACGTAACAATCCTTGTTAACGGTCTGCCTCTGGTCCAGATAGAGCTGAAACGCCGTGGACTGGAAATGAAAGAGGCATTTAACCAGATTCAGAGATACCAGAAACATACGTTCTGGAGTGGGCACGGATTGTTCCACTTTGTACAGCTATTCGTTATTAGCAATGGCGTTAATACAAAGTACTACGCTAACGCCAAGGTGCAGTCTTTCAAGCAGACCTTCTACTGGGCGCAGAAGGACAACACCACCATCCGTGAGCTGTCATCCTTTGCTGATGCGTTCTTGAGTCGTGAACATCTTGGCAAGATGATCGGTAAGTACATCGTGTTGAATCAGACCGACAAGATACTGATGGTGCTACGCCCTTACCAGTACTACGCAACAGAGGCGATAGTAGAGCGTGTACAGCGTCCTCCGGCTACTGATGCCAACGGCTACATCTGGCACACCACAGGCTCAGGGAAGACACTGACGTCGTTTAAAGCGGCACAGATCATGACGGGTCTGCCTGATGTGCACAAAGTGGTCTTCTGTGTGGATAGACGTGATCTTGATGATCAGACTATTAAGGAGTTCAACAGCTTCAGTAAGGGCAGCGTAGACAGCACTGACAACACCAAGATGTTAGTAAGCCAGTTTGCTGATGCTGATACCAAGTTGATTGTGACAACTCTACAGAAGCTCAACACAGCTATTAGCAAGCAGGCTTACTTGGAGCAGATGGCAAAGCTACAGGATGATCGCATTGTCTTCATCTTTGATGAGTGCCACCGGAGTCAATTCGGGGATACTCATACTCGCATCTGTGGTTTTTTCCGCAATCACCAGATGTTTGGCTTCACAGGTACGCCAATTTTCTCAGAAAATGCCACCACCAAAGACGGGAAGAAGCAAACAACGAAAGATTTGTTTCACGAGCGTCTGCACTCATACGTTATAACCGATGCCATCAAGGACGAGAACGTATTGAAGTTCTCCGTCGAATACGTCGGGCGCTACGAGCAAAAGAAGGACGGTCCAAATAATCTGGATATCGAGGTAGAAGCCATCGACACGAAAGAACTGCTGGAATCGCCAAAAAGGCTAGAGAAGATAACTGATTACATCATCGATCACCATTCTGTCAAAACTCACAGCAAAGTATTTACTGCCATGATGTGCGTCAGCTCCGTGGATATGCTGATTCAATACTACGAGATGTTTGCTGCGAAGAAATCTGAAGGTCAGCACGAGCTCAAGATTGCCACGATATTTAGCTACACCGCCAACGAGGCTGACAAAGGAGCTGACGGCATACTGGATGAAGATGAGGAGGCACTTGGCGGGGAGGGCGGTAACCCGCACACCCGCGATAAGCTTGACGGCTTTATTGCTGATTACAATGCCATGTTTGAAACCAATTATTCGACAAGGGATACGAAGTCGTTCTACAACTACTATCGCGATATCGCCAAGAAGGTTAAGGCGGGTAAGGTCGACATTCTACTGGTTGTTAATATGTTTCTGACAGGCTTCGATAGCAAGAAGCTGAATACACTGTACGTGGATAAGAACTTGAAGTTTCATGGATTGATACAGGCCTATTCACGTACCAACAGAATTCTCGACGGAGTTAAGAGTCAGGGCAACATTGTCGTCTTTCGCAATCTTAAGAAAAGTACCGATGAGGCCATTGCGCTGTTCTCGAATGTACAAGCCAATGAAACGATCTTCGTGCCACCTTACGACGAGTACGTGGATGCGTTCAATAGAGTGGTCATTGATCTGCTTGCCATTACTCCAACGGTCCGTTCAGTACAAGACCTGGCCGACGAAGAAGCTGAGTTGGATTTTGTCAAAATATTCCGTGAACTGATGCGGTTGAGGAATGTGCTGGAGTCTTTTGCGGAATTTGTTGGCGAGGATTTATCATTGTCTGCACAACTTTTTGCTGACTACAAAAGCGCTTACCTTGATCTGTACGACAAGGTAAAAACAGACACGACTAAGGAGAAGGCATCGATTCTTGATGATATTGATTTCGAGCTGGAACTGATCCATACAGACGTGATCAATGTCCAATACATTTTGACGTTGCTGGCAAAGCTCTTTGACGCTGATGCCGCTGAAGCACAGAGAATACGAGAACTTATTCTTGGCGCTGTTGCAGGTGACGTCGAGTTGCGCAGTAAGCGGGAACTGATACAGAAGTTCATCGATAGCACGCTTCCAGAAGTTAGTAGTGCCGCTGAGATTCCTAATAGTTTTGAGGATTTCTGGGAGCAGGAGAGACTTTCAGCGTTCGATGCCTTGTGCAAAGAGGAGCAGCTCGACGCTGAGAAGCTCAAGAAGGTTATTGATCGGTATGTGTATACCGGAACTCAACCGTTACCTGATCCTGACATTATTCAGCTGATAACGAAGCCTATGAAGTTGGCGGAGCGTGGGCCTACCCGGACAAGGGTTTTAGATAAGGTTGTTAATTTTGTGCAGACGTTTATTCATGGAATCGCTGCTTGATCAGTGCAGCTGCCCGAATGTTCACAACAATACAGTCCAGATAGCCGGCCAGGTAAATCGGCTGTTTTCGAAGAAATATATTCCCCGCTACACAAGACCAGTCACGCGCTTACCACACCGGATTTACAGGACACCCTAGTTCAGTATTTGTAGTCCACAGGTTTACACCCAGTTTTCAAGTCGCAAGCCTTCCACTCGCTCGAACTCTTTGATGTTGTTCGTCACTAGTGTCAGTCCTTCACTACGTGCATGCCCAGCAATATGCAGATCGTTCACACCTATCGGTGTTCCCTTGCGTTCAAGGTTAGCGCGAATCTCGCCGTAATGCGCAGCCGCTTTTGGTCCGTAGTCGAGTATTGTCAGACGTGAACAAAAATCTTCCATAACGCGAAAATTGCGTTCGGGCATCGCGCTTTTTTCCACCCCATGAATCAGTTCAGCATGACTGATCGCACTCATGCCCAGATGCCCAGCATGACGGTTGAAATGAACAAGTGCCTCAACTGGGCGGCGCTTGATTACATAGATGGCAATGTTGGTATCGAGTAGATACTTGAGCATCAAAACGACTCACGTTCCGCTTGCTCCTGTGAAGCCCGCTCCGTCATGAAATCGTCTGAGGCACTTTCCTCTCCGAGGAAGAAGGTATCCCAGGAATTGCTGACCGGTGAGAGCACACGATCCTGTCCAACAACACGAACATTCACCTGTTTGACTTCATCAGGAAAGCGGGTTTCGGCTGGTAGGCGAACAGCTTGTGTGCGGTTGTTTAGAAATACAGATCCGGTTGGCATATATCGATTTCTCTATCGCGTTATACATTGAGTATATAGCATATCGGCAATGATCATCAGGAATGAAGTTTCCTGTACAAACCCCCAGCCAAAACACAAAATTTACACAATCCAATCCTCACCCCTACGGTACAATTGCTCCCACCGCAAAATGGACACAGCGGCTATTCAAACCAGGAGAAAAACATGGCACGTGGCGTAAATAAAGTAATAGTTGTCGGCAACCTTGGGGCTGACCCAGAAGTCAGATACATGCCCAGTGGCGGAGCGGTGGCTACCATCAGTGTGGCTACATCAGAGCAATGGACTGACAAGGCATCTGGTCAGAAGCAAGAGCGTACAGAGTGGCACCGCATCACACTGTTTAACCGTTTGGGTGAGATTGCAGGCGAGTACCTCAAAAAGGGCTCACAGGTCTACATCGAGGGCTCACTGCGCACCGACAAATACCAAGACAAGCAAACCGGTGAAGATCGCTACTCAACGGGCATTATTGCTAACAACATGCAATTGCTAGGTGGGCGCGAGAACACGGGCGGGGCGGAAGGTGGTGATTTTAATCAGGCTTCCAGCAATCAGAACAGAGCGCAACCTCAGCAGCCCATGGGCGGCAACCAAGCGGCTCCTGTAGCTAGCGCAGCAGCAGATGATGACATTCC
>JALZWO010000074.1 GCA_023300375.1 Granulosicoccus sp.
TTCCAATGAGCCTGCGATAAAGCCTTCCGCACCCCCAAGGCTTGCTGGTAACAGATGCAATAATGAATCGGTGAGGTTATCGAGCACTGGGCCATAGGCAATAGCATTGATCGTTGTTGTATCCCAACCGCTTGTAATGCCGGCTTGCAACAGGGTGCTCACTGCATCAACCAAAGGATGGGCTTCGGTGCCAAATAGGTCGTTGACTCGATCTGTAAACAGCCCGCCAGCCCAATCACCTGCTACCGAAAGCGCCAGTAAACCAATATTTTGTTCTATTAGTTCTAGGTCTCCGTTACTGGCCAGAATAATGTCAGTGATGTTGCCAAGCAGAGCAGCCTTTAACGAATCCTCTCCGCCAAAGGCTGCTGTGATATTTGCACGTAACTGTGGTGCCAGCGACTGTAGAAACTCCCCACCCTCAATGTAGGCTTCTATCTCGTTGAGGTTCCCATGCGAGTGTATAACTGCATCGGCTAAGCCGCTCAGAGCAATTGATGCCGTGCGACTGTGCGGTCCAACGGTGCTACTCAGAAACGATTGCACTTGATCGGATGCGAAATTCTCGACGTAGCTGACTAGGTAATCCTCCATTAAGTCACTATCACCGCCCGTGATGATCGCCACTTGAGTTACCTTGCCCGAAAAGCCTGCGATAAAATCATTAAAATTTTCGGCAACAAAATTCTGCACAGACTGCCCAAAATTAGTTCCAACAACATTCAATATGCCTTGCTTGAATTCCCCTCCGGAAAGCTCTGCCGCAACACCACCGGTAATGGCTTGGGCTACTTGACCGGCAGCTCCACCGAGAGTTTGTGTGTACTGAGCCAGCCCTCCTGTGATCGCACCCAGAGCGCCGCTCTTCAAGGCTTCATCTATATCCCCAGTTAATATCAAGGTCGATGAGAACGAGCCAGCAGCAGCACCCGCAGCACCACTTACTAGAGCAGCGGTTGCAGCAGAGGTACTTGTCGGCAATAGACTAGCGACCAAGCCCGAGGTTGCACCTCCAACGTAAATACTGACGCCCACTGCAACTGCAATAATGACGGCATCACTAAACCCAAACTCTGCTTTGTTTGCAGCTATTTGCGTCTCGATCCCTTGAGCGATAAAAGACTCGGCTTGATTCCATTGGTCAGCATCAAGGCCTAAGTGTTCGAGGCGTTGCTCACGAGAGGTATTCAACCAACTTTGTGCAAACTGATAGCTCTCGCGGCTTAGCCCGCCATAGGGCCCTTGGCTCTCTTCATAATTGGATTTACCTCCTACTTGGATAGTGATGCTTTCCTGATACCCAAATGCCTCTAACCCGTCAGCGTTGACTAAGCCATACGCTGCGATCATGTCGTCACGAGACAGCCCACTAGCATTTTGTGTCAACAGGTGACTGGCGGTCGTGAAGTGGTGCCGAGAAAGAGATCTGAGATCACTTGACGAGCTCGCCCCATTGAGTGCCACGGCGTTTTGCAACGATTCAGCGAGGCTAGGATCATTCGGATCAACGGGTAACGAACCTGGAGACAAGGCATCGCGCAGCGAGCCTATATGGATGGGACTCTCCCCGGCGAACACACCAAACTGCTCTATATTCACCATGCCGGCATGCCACGCTGGAGCACCGAGTAAATCAGCGACGACACCGCTTAGAAATTGATCGCTCTGTGAAGATAAATTACCGAAATCCCCACGATCCCAAGGTTCTGCTGATGCGTTGGGGCCCCGAATGTTTGGCACAGCATCAGGAAGCCATATCTGCCCTTGATCATTGATTTGGTGAAGCCCTGAGATACCGTGGACCTGAAACTCACGATAGGTCGACACAATCGCATCAGCCAAGTCGGATCGGCTTCTATTACCCTGATGGAACAACTGAAGCTCTCGTTGCAAGTCGTTGCTACTGTCTAACAGGGCATCGCGCTCAGCAACTGTCAGGTGTTCGAACGCAATATCAAGTGCGCTGCTACGCAACTCGTGCTCAATGGCCACCAACGGATTATCAGGCGCGTCAGACTGTGAATGGAGTTGCTGGCTTAATAAGCCTGCACTAAACAGAAGTGTTTCGTCATCTATATTTTCAACAAAGATACGGACAATTGCGGTATTCGGAGTCTCGTCATTCTTTCCTCGTCCACCGAAGGATCCACTGACTAATTGATCGTACCGACTATTGGGTGGTAGATCCGCGTGGCGAAAATCCTGATAAACACGTCCTTCACTATCAGCGGACACATTGACATCAATGCCCTGTGCACGCAAAGCCAATACGGCTTCGTTCATGATCGCTACTAGGTCGGCTTCACTTTGATCAGTTCCACTTCTCGCATCTTGTATAGCGTCCACAAGACGATTGAATAACTCGGTGTTGGCAGCTTCAGGATCCGCAAAGGCAACTGCGTTAGATGTTAGGCCTGAGTTAACAGAACTAAAAGATATACGGCTATCGATATTCGATGGAAGGTTCGGCAAAACATAATGTGCGATACTGGGCAAACCCTTTAGCAGGGATTCTTCAGAGAATCCTGCTTCATTACTAGTCGATACTGAGTCTTCAAGCGTGGCACCTAAGTGATGACCAAATTCTTTAGAAAAAACGCGCTCCAACATGGCAGCATCATTCAACAAAGAACCGTCGAGTAAAATACGTCCACCATTGTCGGAGATATAAATTCCTGACACACCGGCACCCAGTGTGCCCGCATTTACAAACTCAATAGACGCAGGCATCGTTACCTCGCCAGAGATAACGCTTGAAGCCAGTTGCTCTATTTGTGTAGCAGTTGCTTTGTCACCAAAAGATTCGTGCAAAGTGTTTATCAGGTTTTCAGGGTTCGATTTTGCATCATGAGCAAAATCTGACACTAATGTATTAAGTAAATTTTCTTCATACAAGCTCGCTGAGCCAGCTTCAGCGTACGTAGTGTTACGTAACTTATCGTTGAGTGTGGATAGATTCAGTTTACGATTCGCTGCACTTGGGATACCCGAAGTAATTATCATCATTGAACCCCTGCTTTAGATTCTATCCGCACATCGTGTAAGCACTGCATCTCATTACTGTCGCAACCGTTACCCATAGTGGACAAACTCCATTTTTCCAACGATGTACCCGTCGTTATCAGGCCACGATATTTTATTCCCATCTACTTGGATGCTATTGTTATTAGTAGTGTTCTGACTGAAGTCTGTGGAATTTGCAATGCTGGAACTGTTGATAGCTAAATTCATATTGAATTCTCACTTTTGACAGCCGATGCTATCAACTCAAAAGATCAGTGGATACTAGGAAACTTACTAGTTCTAACGCTTTTTTTTGCATTCTCTAAACTTTTTCCGCCGACTGACGGATCGGTTTATGCGGCAGGGTATGATCTGCCAGAAGCGCAGTCGTCTCGATCATGTGTCTGACTGCTCTGGAAGAATTAAACGATTTCTGGCTGGATGTGTATATAAGGGAATGCCCCATTAGTAAAACTACGTATACGGTGATGGGGATTTTGCGTCCTAGGTGAGGATGTCTTTTGGCGTGTAATCACCCCCTAAAACCACTGGACGAATAAGTAGAGATTTCTACTTGCTTTAAGCCCAAGGGGAATGTGTAGACAGCCTTGATTGCTCTGTAGGCCCTCACAAGTAAGCCTTGGTTTTTATGCTTATATGGCGAAGGAGCTTACAGGCAAGATGGATGTCAACAAGCTTCAGCAGAGCGTATTTACACCGCTGGTCGTCGCACCTGTATCTCGTCGCTTTGCTCTCTAACCTGAGCAAGATCGTAATTCATCTGTAGTCGAAACCAATGGTCAGTTGCACGGAAGGCCGCCCCGCATAGAGGCTGAAGCGCGATTTCATTGGGGCCACCCAGGTATTGATGTGAATATCTGCAATGCTTGTGGGCGCCCGGCTAGGGGCGCCCGGCCAGGGGCGCCCGGCGAGGGCAACTGAGTGCCCTCCGGGGTATGTCTGCGCGGTGCTGATTGGTCAGGTGCCAGCTGACAAATACGTGCCAGAAACCGCGAAGTCCGGTACAACTACCAGAAAAGTCGCCGATTTTTATGGCACTATTTCCACCTGCTTATGCCCTCCTTCTCGTTAAATGGATGCAATCGCTATGTCTTTGATTTCTCGTGTTGTGCCGCTTTTTGCCGTTCTAGGCTTTTCCTTATCTAGCATGCCAGCCAACGCCCAAACGTTTGTCGATGTGGCCGTGGCAGACTTTTGGGCCTGTGGACTGACGGATGAAGGTGCTGTCGTGTGCGCCACTGATGTTCGAACCCAGACTTATGTGCCCCCTGAAAATTTACCTGCGTTTGAAGACATTACTATCGGGCAGCAACACGGTTGCGGCCTTACCGCCGATGGCGAAGCAGTTTGTTGGGGCGGAATTAACTTTTACAATGAGCAGGATGTGCCAGGCGACATCAACGAACCTTTAATCAACATCTCAGCAGGTTCAGTGCACAGCTGTGCTGTCGGTGTGTCGGGCCAAGCCTATTGCTGGGGTCTTAACTCAAACGGGCAATTGGAAGTACCGGGTGATGGATTTGGTGAGAATGGCTTAGGTTTCCTCAGCGTTGACGCTGATGAAACGACGTCATGTGGCATCGAATTGGATGGCAGCATCAGTTGCTGGTCAACTGATCCGTTTATATTAGACACCAGTTCACTGCTTGGCCCCTTCACCGATTTAGATTTGTCGCGAAGAGCCGCTTGTGGCCTGCAGGCTTCTGGGGATATTCAATGCTGGGGCGTGGGTGCTTTTGATCCTCCTAACAATGGGCCTTACACCGATGTTGTTGCCAGCCCCGCGGCTATTTGTGGAATAGATCAAAATCAAATGCTGGATTGCAGTTTTAACCCCGCAGCTAACATTGATCAAGCCAGTTACAACACACAAACCCAATTTACCGCAATCGAAGGCCTTCGTTCGGGAATCGCCATTGAAAACAATTTGTGCGGTTTGACGGTAGACGGTGACATAACTTGCCCTCTTGTCACCTCATTAGCCGGTGAGCCCGGCGGCGAAGAGCAAAGTGTTCCCGTAACTGACCAAATTCTTGGCTTAACCGCTGCTGTTTATGGCTTCAGTAACGTAGAACTTTTCTGGACGCCATTAGCGCAAACCACACCGCAAACTCTAGTGGAAATATTCCGAAATGATGAGTTAATAGACACCACAGACGCACGCTTTAGTCGGCTTGATTTTCAGGTTAATCTATTAGGCGCAGGTCCAGTAACCTACCGAATTCGCGCAGTCAGTAGCACCGGGGATACTGGCCCGTTTTCCAACACGATTACCGTGGATGTTCAATCCGCGCAAGTTACGGGTGATGAGTCTGGTGTTGATGTACCCGCCCCCTCCACCGCTGGCCTTATTGAAGCGGTAAATTTCATCACATTAGGTGGAAGCTATCTCGTGACTTGGGATGCGCCGGCTGTCGGATCACAAAATGTAGCAGCCTACGAGATTCGGCGGAACAACACCCTAATCGATCTCACCACAGCGAGTTTTTATGTTTTGAATTTTTCAACGGGCAACAGCTGTGACACTATTTCCGTATCAGCAGTTTCCTCAGACGGTATTTATCTAGACCATCGCAGTTCAGTCGGAAGAGCACGTGATGGCGCTGGTGCTTCGGATAATTGTATTAATCCGTAGCTGATTAAGTCTGTTCTAATGACAACAAAAAGCCGCTTAACTAAGAGCGGCTTTTTTCTTTTAGAGTCTGCTAAATCTTCAAACGCACCGCATCACGCTATGACTATTGAGTTGCATTGACGACTCGAAACAGCACACGCAAGCAACAAAGAGCATTCAACATACACTCCATTCAGCAACCACTCACATCAACCCCCGCTCAGCCAGTGATGTCTGCACTCCCTGCCCAATAATCAAATGATCCAACACTCTTACATCAACTAAAGCCAAGGCATCAATCAACTTCCTTGTTAGCCGCACATCGGTATCACTAGGCTCGGCCACTCCACTTGGATGGTTGTGCGCAAAAATAACAGCCGCCGCATTCAACGTTAAACAGTGCTTAACCACCTCTCGTGGATAAACGGCAGCACTGTCAATAGTGCCA
>JALZWO010000075.1 GCA_023300375.1 Granulosicoccus sp.
GTATCGAAGCATGGATCCCCACTTTCGTGGGGATGACACGAATTTGGCATGACGAAATTATTCCTCGAGTAAAGTCCGCTTGCTCAACAAACGCTTAACTTGCTCTTCAATCACTGCTCTATCACCGTCGGATATGCGGATAAACTCTGAATGATATGTCGGATCATCCTCATGCATTACCTCATCAGCTTCATTGGCCGCGATAATAATGGCATCTGAGCCGATACGCTTGCCCGAAGGAAACAGTGTGAGCGTCATGCTGACCACCTCTCCGGGTACAAAGAGTTGTTTTGCAGAGAAGCGTACGCCACCCGCCGACAGGCTGACTTTGTGTGTAGGTTTAGCCGGAACCGGCTCACCGTCCAGCAGGAGTTCGCGTATGCGCTCTTCTAGGTCTGTTATGTATTGCGCGACCTGAGGGAAATCACGACGCACCTCAGCGTAGCCAGGTATGGAATATTTATCGCGTTTACGCACCTGGGAGCGTTCAACTTCACTAAACGGCTGCCCTGCAGCAGGCAGCTCAACTAATCGCTGCACGTGCAAGCCAAGTGCATCTTGAACGCGCACAAAACGGCGTCTGTCATTGCCTAATCCAAAAGGCGCATCGTCTTGGGTATCCTGCATAGTAGTGCCTTTTACGATCCATTTGACTGTTATTCGAACACGCACAACTCGTGCCGAGTGTTCTCGGCAGAGTAATTCGCTATACTCTGAGATGTAAAGTTAGGTCTCGGTAGCTCAGTTGGATAGAGCGGCCCCCTCCTAAGGGGCAGGTCGGGGGTTCGAATCCCTCCCGGGACACCACTCTCCAAATTTTCTTAGGCTTTGTCCTCGCCTTTGTTCTTCTCAAGCTTGGCAAAACCTTGATGGGTAATTGCAGTTACCTGATCCAGACGCGGATGCGAATTTTGGAAGGTTTCTGCTGTCACTTTATCTTTGTCCATGGCAAGGATAGTGGCGGTCAATGCATGAATTGCCGCTAGCACATCGCCGGTGTGACCAGACTCTGAAATAGTGTGCATGTTACGCGTAGGGAAACCTACAGACGTTGCCGCACTGTCTACACTGGCAAGTACCGCAGCCATACCATCAGTACCCGTGTCACGACCACTGACATCTATCTGCACAGGGATGTCTTCTGTTGTTGCCGCTCGCTTGATACGAGCATTGAGCTGCTCACTCACAATGGCACCGGTGGTTAGTGTAAAACCTTTGCCCATTTCCAGAGGCTGCATGTTTCGGTCGCCTATTCCAGGTGCTGCCACATAGTCGTGATTGACATCAATGGCAATGAGCACATCTGGCGCCATCTCACCTGCTAACACACGACTACCAAACCGGCCTATTTCTTCATGTGATGCAATGGCGTACAGCACACGCACGTGGTCTGTGCCACCCGCCTCTACTACAAGACGCGCAACTTCGGCTGTCACAAAACATCCGAGGCCGTTATCTAGGTAGGCGCCGTAAAACGTGTCTGGGCTAAAGCCACGTTTGATGGGTCTGTCGAGCAGGATGCTGTCGCCAGGCTTTAGGCCCAGTCGTTTGATTTGATCGGCTTTGTTCTCACCATGAATTTGCAGGTCGAGATACAGTGAATTAGGGCGAATGCCTTTATCCCCTGTTCGCTGAGCAGGATCGGAGAAATGGATAGCGCCCATGGCCTCGATAGTGCCGCCGCTTAAAGAGCGATACTTTCCTGGGACATCTGGGTCTTCACTGAACACAGTGACCTCGTGACCAATCAGCGTGCAAGGCAAGAAAGAATCACTGTTAATAAAAATTTTACCGTCTGCACCAATTTTTCGTACCTGCATTCGAATTTTGTCTGCATGGCCCACCAGCATGATGCTGAAGCGATCTTCTTCACCTGGATGTGAATCCCAAACAACTCCCGCATTACCCACAAACTGTCGCATCTCCCAACTGTCGGGCATGAAGCTTTCGAAATGCGGCTTGAGTACGCCCAGAGTCATCGCGGACTCCAACCCAATAGGGCTTGGAGCCGCAAGAATATCGCGCATTAACTCAAATTGATCGCTGGGCATAGAGTTTACCCAAGGTTTTGCGTTAGTCATGAGGCTTTATCAGTAGAGAAAATGGATGGCTTAAGTATACCTACGTGTAGTACGCTTGTTCCGACGTTTGGGTGCTACAGCTTTTACATTTATAGTGAGTTCTGCGACTAAAAAGTACTAACGCCAAACTACAAGCGTTTAACAAACACACTACCTTTGGGTATATCGACGGGCGAATCAAACACGTTAGTAAACAACTATATTTTTTTTAGTCTATTTTGACCAACAGCAATTCCAGCCAGTATCAACAACAACGCGAGAAACATATTCGCGGTGGGTGCACTGCCAAGCAACAACCAGCCCCAGAAAACCGCAAACAAAGGTATCAAATAGCCTACGTTTGACATAAACACCGCACCATTGTTTTTGACGATTTGTGTGCGCAAAATATAACCCAATGCTGTTGGACCCACTGCCAAATAAACGATAGCCACCAAGCTGGTTGAGTTGAAAGTTTGCTGCCACGGCGGGTCTATCGCGAGTAACAAAGGCAACATGATTACGCCACTGATCACCAGAGTATTAGCCGCAAGCGCCAAGCTGGATACCTTTCTCAAGCGACGGATAAGAATTGAGGACAATGCATAGCAGCAAGCAGCCAGCATGATGAGCAACATGCCGGACACAGGACCACCATCAACCTTTAACCCCTGTCCCAACAACACAAAGACGCCGCTAAAACCCAGCGCAAGGCCCAGCGCTTTATTCCAGGTGAATCGGTCGTCACGTGTTAAAAAATGTGACATTACCAAGGTTGCAAACGGCGAAGTGGCCAGTAATATTCCAGTGGTGGAGCTATCCACAGTGAGTTGGCCCCATCCAATGAGCGTAAACGGCACCACACTGTTCAAGACCCCAATAGCTGCTACAAGCCACCAGTCGCCCCTATCCAGACTCAAACTCCTATTAAACCAGCGACATATGATCAATAATATGAGCGCTGCTCCAATGATTCGATAGGCCGTGATAGCCATTGGAGAGAAGTCTACTAGGGCAATTTCATTGCTCAAGAAGGTTGAACCCCAGATTGCAGAAGCGGTCAATAGACTGAGATAATCCTTTAGAGCGGGGGCACGTAATTCGATGTGTTCTTGCAAGGTGGGTATTAGGTCTCATCAATTCATACTCGGAGGCAGGCATAATGACAGCCTCTACATGCTAGGTCTTAATAATAATGCGCTTTCCTTCAAAACTTCGAGTGTTGTGCCTGATCCCTCTGGTGGCGACACTTGCAGTGGGGTGTGGATCGTCCAGTTCCTCGCCAACTGATTCCGGTGACAACCTCAGCGGCGATAACAGCAATTCGGGCACGGGCAATACCGGCAATGAGACTCCCGATAGCGGCAATCCAGGCACGGGCAATACCGGCAATGAGACCCCTGATAACGGCAGTTCGGGCACGGGCAATACCGGCAACGAGACTCCTGATAACGGCAATTCAGGTACAGGCAACACCGGCAATGAGACGCCTGATAACGGCAGTTCGGGCACGGGCAATACCGGCAATGAGACGCCTGATAACGGCAATTCAGGCACGGGCAATACCGGCAACGAGACCCCTGATAACGGCAGTTCGGGCACGGGCAATACCGGCAACGAGACTCCTGATAACAACTCTGCTGATAACGCTGGAGCATCCACGTTAAGTCGCTCAGTAACGCCTGTAAGCCAGTTAGCCGTAGACATCACCACCACTAACCGATTCTCTGCCGATGGACAACAAAAAGCTGCAAGCCTGACGCAACCGACAGGGGTTGTTTTCAGCGTTGTCGATAACCACGGTGGTGATGTCTTCAATGGTAGTGACGGCAACACCTGTGCAACGCTGGGTGCCCAGTTCAATTCGTGCAGCGCGGTCAATCTACATATTAAAGATACCAGCGGTACGCTCGACCAAGGTGACTGGAAACTCTACTTCCACAGCATTCGCCGTATTTTGAGAGTGGATAGCACAGAGTTCAGTGTGTCCCATGTCAACGGTGATCTGAATGTTCTTCAACCCACTAGTAACTTCACAGGCTTCTCACAAAGCAGTGTAAAGAACATTGGTCTGGTTACTGAATTCAACCACCTTATCGAATCCGACTTCATGCCTCGCTATTGGATAGCACGCGGCAATGGAGAGGTTGAGTTACTGTCAAACACCGACGATGACACTAACGAGCTGCAGTATGCATTGGCAATAACCGGAGATAACCAACTTCAATTTAACGGAGAACAGGCACCGCTGGCCACCGCAGCCACTCGCTTTTCCAAAAATCAGGCGGTTCAAGACTTAGTCGACAGCTCACCTCTGAGCCCTGCTGATTTGCAACGGCGCATCATCCCTGCTCCAAGAAGTATGGTTAATGGACTCGAAGGTGCTGTAGCAGATATTTCAGGTGGGTTCTCTTTTGCTGGCACCGCTCTAAACGCAGGTAGCGTGGCAGCATTGGAAGCGCGACAACGTTTAATTATGCCGATAGGGGCGGGCATACCACTGAGTGCCACCATCGACACAAATTTGGGGGTTAATGCCTACCGGCTAGATGTTGCGTCCAATGCAATCACTTTGACCGGTTCCGATCAAGAAGCTTTGTTCAACGGTGCTCAGTCGCTGCTTGGGGCGGTGCAAATAGGCGTTGGCAGCATCCCTACTTTTACTATTGAAGACAGCCCTCGCTTTACTTATCGTGGCATGCATTTGGATGTTGCCAGAAATTTCCAATCAGTTGCGTCTGTGAAAATGCTGCTCGATCAAATGGCTGCGTACAAACTGAACCAACTGCATTTGCATTTAAGCGATGACGAAGGCTGGCGTTTGGAAATACCGTCCATACCGGAGCTGACAAGCGTCGGTGCAGTTCGCAAATTTCAACTCGACAGCGAGGGCCAGGTTACCGAAATTGCGGGTCTTATGCCGCAACTGGGCTCAGGGCCAGAGAGTAATAATCAGGGTAGCGGATTTTTTACGCGAGCCGAATTCGTCGATCTTCTGCAGTATGCAGGTGACAGACAGATCAGCATTATTCCTGAATTTGATATGCCAGCACATGCCCGTGCAGCGGTTATCGCCATGCGTGTGCGTGCGGTAAATCTGGGCGATGCACTGGATACCAATGTGCGTATCGATGACCCAGACGACACCTCTCGCTATCTGACCATCCAGCACTACAACGACAACATCATTAACCCTTGTATTCCAGGCACCTACAACCTGATTTCAAGTGTGGTCAATGACGTTCAATCGATGTACACACAAGCTGGACAACCACTGGATGTCTGGCACATGGGTGGAGACGAAGCCAACAACGTATTCAAGGGCTCAGGTTTTCAAGCTGAAAACATTGATGTAAACGCATGGGATTTTCCCTGGGAAGCCTCCCCTGCCTGTGCCAGCTTCATAGCCAATACGCCTGAGGTGTCTTCTCGCGATGACTTACAAATCTACTTTGTGAGACAGGTGGCTCAAATCTTGGCCGATGCAGGTATTCCAGCCATGTATGCTTATCAGGATATCTACGACACCATTCAAGCCTCTTCACTGGCAACCTCACGAGCAGGCGTGGCTTTCTGGGAACCCATTACCTCAGGAAATGGCGTTAATAACGCCAATGATCTTACCAATCGAGGTTTTGAAACCGTAGTAGCCGTACCTGATTTTCTGTATTTTGATTTCGCTCAGGAAGTTGATCCTTCAGAACGCGGTTTCTATTGGGCAACACGCTTTACCGATGCCCGCAAAGTGTTCAGCTTTGCCCCAGAGAACTTACCGCAAAATGCTGAAACGTCGGTTAACCGTGAGGGCCGAGCTTGGAGTGCAACCGGATCCGGCGTATACCAAGGATTTATCGGCATGCAAGGCCACTTGTGGGGTGAAACCGTTCGCACAGCTGAGCAAATGGAATACATGGTGTTCCCTCGCCTGTTTGCACTCGCAGAGCGTGCTTGGAGTAGAGGCGATTGGGAGCTTGATTATCAAGCAGGCGTCACATTCTCGGGCAGCACAAACTTGGTCAACAAAAATGCGTTGAACCAGGATTTCGCCACCTTTGCCCAGGCCTTGGCTTTAAAAGAGTTACCAAAGCTCGATGCTGCCAATATTCGATATCGCATTCCAGTACCAGGTGCGAGCAATGAAGGTGGTGCGTTGGTCATGAATTCTTCATTGCCCGGCCTCCCTCTTCAGTTCAGCACAAATGGAAACACGTTTAGTGACTTCGTACCCGGCAACACAGCTGGCGCAGTTACTGCTATTCGCGCCACAACACCGACCACTAGTCGTGTAGGCCGAGCTGATAGCTTCCCACAGTAATAGTTTTCCTCAGTAGCTGTGTTCGCGTTGTTACTAATTGATTGAGTCTTCTGCCTTGACAGAAGACTCAATCAGTTTTTAAGCGCAGTAACTTCAATTTCAATCTTCATCGCTGGTTCCGCAAGACCCGCTACAAACATCGTAGCCGCAGGTCTAATATCGCCAAAAACTTCTCGTAGTGGCGTCCAGCAAGCTTCCCAGTCGCTAGCATTCGGGAGGATATAGTTCACACGCACGATGTCAGTTAGCTTCGCACCCGCCTCCACCAACGCCCATTCGATGTTTTTTAAACATTGTCTTGTTTGCTCGGCAACATCACTTGATATCGTCATGGTGGAATAGTCATACCCTGTTGTTCCAGCAACAAACACCCAATCACCTTGAGCTACGGCTCTTGAATATCCAATGTTTTTTTCGAACGGGGAACCTTGGGAAATAAGTTGGCGTGTCATGAGCTAAGGCTCCAGTAAGTTATGTACTTTCTACTGTAAGGCTTATGGCCCACATAGAGGTCGTTTATTCCTCTTGCGCCCAGAATACTTCATGATCAGAAGCAAGCTGAACTAGCGTTAGGTAGACACCATCAATGGCGCTTTGCTAAGGCGCGCTGTCGGCCAGCAGATGCCAACAGCAATCCGAACACACTCAACAACATCAAGCCGTACGGGCCCATCGAACCGCCACTGACTCCCGTGCGCAAGAAACCATCTGGCCTGCCTGTCACCGCAGTGGCTTGCAGTATATCGGGCGTGCCATCCCCATCAGTATCCGGCAACACTGCACCTAAGTGCGGATCACCATTCGATGCTCTTGCGAAACCATCAGCGAACGGATCAATATCAAATTGATCCACAATGCCGCCTCCAAAACTGTCATCTTCAGTCAGAAAATCAGCATCAGCAAAGTCGGCTATCCCATCGCCATCAACGTCAGTAGCTGACAGTTGATCCGCATCAACGTTGTCAGGTATACCATCTCCATCAACATCTGCCCAGCCATCGATAACACCATCAACATTGGTATCAACGCCACCTGAT
>JALZWO010000076.1 GCA_023300375.1 Granulosicoccus sp.
CTCCGAGACAGGCACAAAGACAGCCGTGCTTAACGAAAAAATAGAAGAACGTATAGCAAACGTCGTCAAACTATCTCAAGCTAATAAATCAGTGGATCAATTACACTTACTAGCCCTGCGTGTGCAAAACCACTATTTGAGAAGCTACCGATCCTTGGAAGAAACCGTGGGGATCAATGCCACTAGCAGCCCTCCGGTGGTAACAACACAATCAGATTGGCTCTTGATGAACACCAAGCTTACTGAGTTGATCAGCGAACTTACTGATAAGACTCATGAGTCTATTAATGTTCTGGCTACGCGCCTAGCTAAACGGGCTACTAACAATTTTTATATAGACGTGTTTCTGGTTATTCTGTGCTTTATCATCACGTTTGCAACTGTTTTGATAAATCGAAGAATTAAACAGTATGCCTACCACGATAGCTTGACTCAACTGGCAAATCGTCTTAACTTTGAATTAACCCTCAAGAATACAACCGTTTCAGGATTACAAAGTTACGCGGTCATCTACTTCGATCTCGATCGATTCAAAGCCATCAATGATAACTACGGACATACAATAGGCGATTCAGTACTCATTGAAGTAGCTTCGCGATTGAAATCAGTTTGTAAGTCATCAGACTTAGCAGCACGCCTAGGCGGTGATGAGTTCGCAGTTCTGATCACCGATGCTAAATCGGAGGCCGACGTAGAAGCATTAGCAGCACGTATGGTCGAGACAGTTGAGCAGGTTATTCATGTGCAAAATATCAATCTTAAGGTGGGTGTGAGTGCTGGGGTTTGCATAGCACCGCAAGACTGCGCGGGTGGTCTCGAATTACTAAGAAATGCTGATATCGCAATGTATCACATGAAATCTACTAAGCAGGGCGGTGTATTCCGCTTCAACCCGTCCATAGCTGAGGCATATCAGCAGCGGTTGATACTTGAACAAGATCTTAAACAGGGCCTCGAGGAAAAACAGTTCCATGTTGTTTATCAACCCAAGGTCTGTACGTCCAGTGGTCATGTGAAAAGTGTGGAGGCCTTGTTACGCTGGACACATCCAACACGTGGCTCTATATCCCCTGGGCAATTTATTCCCGTTGCTGAAGATATCGGTCTTATGGGCTTAATTGGCTATTGGGTACTTCAGGAAGCTTGTCGGGAGATTGCTCTTTTACAAAAAAGTGGCCTGCCTGATTTGCAAGTGGCTGTTAATATTTCGCCGCAGCAATTCGGTGATGAGCATTTCGTGGATCGAGTGTGTAGCGAAATCGAGACACACGGTTTGAGTTATTCCAGTCTGACACTGGAAGTAACCGAGAGTATTGTGATGCAGGATATTGATCGCGTAATTAGCATGCTCAAGACTTTGCAACAGCTGGGGATAGACATTGCAGTTGATGATTTTGGAACTGGTTATTCGTCACTGCAATATTTGCAAGAACTACCGCTCAACACCTTAAAGATTGATAGAGCATTTATACTCGCTTTAGAAAATTCAGATGATGCACAGCGCTCTGTTGCTAACTCGATTGTGCAATTGGCCTCGTTGTTCAATCTAGAAACGGTCGCAGAAGGTATTGAGACTATTGAACAGGAGATACAGATTCGCTCTTTAGGTGTGAATTATATCCAAGGCTATCGATATTCCAAACCAGTTAGCGCTGCCGAGCTACCAGACACTATAGCGTCGATAACCCTTAAACATGCGGCAACCGACTGGGATCAATACGATCAAGTTGCCTGAATAATTTTCAGTGCCTTTGTGTATCGATAACTCCATGCACTCTGATGTGTGTTATGGGCTGTGCTGTGCGTATTAACTCAACGGATCAGCGGTGGCACGTT
Organism: Granulosicoccus sp.; assembly: GCA_023300375.1. GTDB lineage: Bacteria > Pseudomonadota > Gammaproteobacteria > Granulosicoccales > Granulosicoccaceae > Granulosicoccus. Next base: position 1,837 of record JALZWO010000076.1, read on the forward strand.
TGGAAATTGAATCTAGATTTAGTACACACACCGTTTGTTTTTTGTCACCTGATTTAATCATAACAGCTTGTTTAACATCTTTATTGATCGTTCCACCGTTTGAGCTAAAGACCATACTTGGAATTTCCACTGTATCTGATTGACTGAATGCTATGATTGAATTAACTGTGTCAACAATGAGGCCATATTTAGTGCTTTCTGACTCAAAGACAAGAATTTTAGTGGTCTCATAGTCAATGAATGTCTCAAGGCCATAGAGATGACGAGTATCGATAATGACTACAAGCTCTCCACGTAAATTGACCATGCCACGAACTTGCTCGGTCATAGTAGGAGTTTTAATTAAATCTGTAGGGTAATCGATAACCTCTTTGACGTCACCGATCTCCAATCCGTAAAGATTACCCAGTGAAAAAGTGATCAGCGTTTTTCGATTAAGTGATCCTTCTTTTTCTTTAAATGATGGATCTTTCGTATCTTTGAAAAGTGTACTGTGACCTTTGGTGATAGTAGAAATTTCTTCGTTTGAAAATATTTCGCTTTGCTCTAGAACAATCGTTCCTTGTGTTGGAGATGCGCCAGCGATGTAACCTTTGAACATTGCACTCTTTTTGTTACCCAGTACCGGAAACGTGTGAAGCTCATCATCGAAGTATGAAACGATGTTGTTTATTTGGCTGACTAGCAGTCCAAACAAGTTATCATCGACTTTCATGACGATAACCCGGTGTGAATCTGATTCATGTATGTCTACATTTGATGCATCGCTATAGCCCAGAAGTAAGCTGAAATTTACAACGGGCACTGTGCTACCTCGTAGGTCAATAGCCCCTAGACACAGACTGCCTGCCAGTACGGTATTGTCAATCTGCCCGATATTGACAATCTCTTTGATCGCTCCGATGTCTAGAGCACATCCTGAGTCCCCTACATCGAAAGAAATACATTGACGGCGTTTTCCACGTGGCTGGGTTGTTGCTGAAATTCCTCCGTTATGCAGGCTTTGCGGTATATGATCTAACTGCAGCATCCCATGTACATCTAGCAGTTGTATTATTCGACAGCCGTTATCCATCTTGAACACGCCAGCGATGACCTGATCTTGCAAGGAAGTTGCAGAGCGTTCAAACAAGCAGGTTTCGACCTCTGTGTTGTTAAATACCTCTCCTGTTGCATCAAATAGCAAGCCAAGACAAAGGTTATCAAATTCAAGAATAGCGACTTTCCGATTGTCAAATACTGACCTGTGGTCAGCGGAATCTGTACTTGGTTGGTCGAAGTTGAAAATCTTGCTCAGATCAACCACGGGTATGATACTGCCGCGAAGATTAAACAGACCAAGCAAGTAATCAGGTGACAATGGCACTGGAGTATACCCAGACGGCTCATTGACTACTTCCTGAACCACACTCACCGGTAAGGCGAACTCTGAGCCTGCCAAGTTGAATGATCCATAGATCGACGGCTTGACAGGCGAGTTGGCAGTGTCGTTATCTACAGGCAATTCTTGAATGTTGGAACAATTAGCTGATGAGTGAGTGCTTTCGGTGACAAGGCGCACGGCATCAGTAGCAGGGCTCGCAGGGAAGACAGGCGATTGCTCGGTGTCTCCAAAGTTGTGTATTTTCGCGGTATTATCTGACGGTTGCATATGCGTCGTCTCTGGCTAAGCAGCGATTCGTGGGATTGCGGTGACATCAAACATGCCGGAGTCACAACGAATAGACATTTTTCGTCCTACATTCCCACCGGTATCTTCATGCACAACAATAATTTTCCGTAAACGTAATCCTTCTAGCGCATTACAGGCATTTTGATGTCCCACCAATATTTCAGGCGTTGCGTGATTAGGCTGAGTCATGTTAGCTCCACCAGCTACTACCGCGCGTATGTCGCGGTAGTCAGTAATACTCATAAGGCGAGTGAGAGATTCGATAGCTTGGTCGACGTACTTCCCACCGGAATGTTGATCTCCTTGATCTTGAATATCTCTACGGCCTTTTTTATTTTGCCTCGCATTCATTTCGTCTAACAACCCAGCGGGTGCTTTAGGCAAGAGGCAGTGAGCTAGACCGTAAGTGCCACGTTTTGGCCAGAGTAGGGCAATACCTATGCACGACCCCAAGATAGTATGAAGCTGCTGATCTCCTGTGCCGGTCTTCACCCCTCCGATGTGAACATTGATAAGTTTCAGAGTCACGCTGCTTTTGCTCCTGAAGTTGCGTTGCTGCGTTCGTAGATCGTAGGGCTGAGCGTGAGAAAATCTGACGTCAAATTATTCAACGACTCAGACTCGCCAATAATTAGAACACCTTCCTGATTAAGGCGTTTATGTACAGTTCGCAAGACCAATTCTTGGTCCTCTTTTGTAAAGTAAATAAGAACATTGCGTAGCAAAACCAACGAGTATGATACGTCGGTCTGAGTTGGTTTAAAGAGATTCAGGTATTTGAACTGTATGTTCTGCTTGATATTTTTTGCTACTTTATAGCCCTCATCATCGCTGCCCACCATATAACGTGAAAATAATTCAGGCTTTTCGTTTCGAAATCGCCCTATTGATCTTCCGTTATATAAGCCCGCACTGGCTTTTTGTACTACAGACGAATCTATGTCGGTACCTGTTATTCGATAGTCAAATCCTGCGTTAGCATCTTTGAATGCCTGCATCAATACACCAATCGTGTGGGCCTCTTCTCCTGTTGAGGAGGCAGCCGACCAAATGTTGAGTGTTTTTCCTTTGTTTTGCGCATACCAATTATTCAAAAAATCATTTGAGATGTATTCCCAGATACGTGGAGTTCTGTAAAAATAGGTTTCGTTGGTTGTTACTGTATTTACAAATTCTTCGTGTTCGTCCGGTGTGTTGTTAACGTGTTGTATATACGATTCAAAGTCAGGTAGTTTAAGTGCACGTAAACGTTTCAACAAGCGACCTTCAAGCATAGCCCTGCGTTCGGGTTTGATGGTGATGCCTGTTAAGGCGTGCACCTTTGTTACAAGCTTGTTAAAACAATGATCATTAAGCACAGGAGTTGAGTTCAAAGCCATTGCTATTAATCCTTTGAATGAAATTTATCGATCTCGGTTTTTAAGCTCTGAGCACCTTCGAGAAGAGTGCCAGTGGCTGAAGCAATGGAGTCAGATGCAAATGCCGATGTTTCAGTTGCGGTAGCGATTTGCTGAATTGCATCACTGACATCACGTGCCGCTATTTGCTGCTCTTGTGCAGCCGTGGAAATCTCTGAGATCGAGAATGTTGTCTTAGAGACGCCTTCTACGATTTTTCCGAATGCCGTTGCAGCTTCCTTTGATATCTCGCCTCCTTGAACCACGCGTTTGACCGATTCGTTAATGAGTTTGGTAATCTCTTTAGTTGCTTGTGAGGATCGCTCCGCCAACTTTCGTACCTCATCAGCTACAACTGAGAAGCCGAGCCCATGCTCACCAGCTCGAGCCGCCTCTATGGCTGCATTGAAGGCAAGCAAGTTTGTTTGACTGGCAATTTCACTGATTACTTTTACGATTTCAGCAATTTCTTCAGATGACCTGTTGATCAATTCCATTGACTCAATAGATCTGTCAATAGCTTTTGAACCAAGGTCGGCTTCGTTTTGAGTATTCTTCGCAACGTTGTCAGCCTCACGGCTGTTTTCGGCAATCGAGTCTATAGAGGCACTGAGTTCTTCAACTGATGCGTTCATCTGCTCAGTGGTTGCTCCCAGGGATTGTGCACCACCAGCCACTTCGGTGGCTTGCTCCGATATTTCTCTCGTGTTGAGTGTAAATGTCTCAGCAATGACTGTAACTGATTCCTCTACGTTAACCTGTGTGGATATATCTGTAGCGAATTTAATAACCTTAACAACCTGTCCGTCTAGATCAAAAATTGGGTTGTACGTTGCCTGTAACCAGATTCTCTCCCCAGTTTTATTCAATCGTAAATGGCGACCAGAATCAAATTCACCGTTCTTTAATTTGCTCCAAAATGCTTTGTACAGTTCTGATGAGTGGAATTCACTGGTGCAAAAAATTCGATGATGTTGACCAATAATGTCGTCGAGTTCGTATCCCGTGGTGGATAGAAAAGGCTCGTTAGCTGTAATTATTTTCCCTTCAGGCGTGAACTCAATAACAGCTTGGGCTCGGTTGATAGCATCAATCGTTCCTTTGTTTTCCAAGCTAGATCGCTTCTGCTGAGTCACATCGCTAGCGAATTTGACGACTCTGTACGGCTTACCAGATGCGTCAAATAAAGGATTGTATGACGCCTGTATCCAAACATCACTGCCATCCTTTTTTAAACGCTTGTATTCACCGGAATCAAAAATGCCATTTCGTAGATTTTCCCAAAATGCCTTGTATTCAGGCGATGCACAGTAGGATTTTTCGCAGAAAATACTGTGGTGCTGACCAATGATATCGTTGGATTCGTAGCCCAGTGTGTTGAGGAAGTTATCGTTTGCATAAACAACGGTGCCGTCAAGTTCAAATTCAATAACCGCTTGCGCGCGACTTATAGCGGTTAACTTACCCTCAGAGATTGATGAGAGCATTTTGGATTCTGTTATGTCAGTTGCAAATTTAACGACTTTATAGGGCGCACCGCTTGGGTCCAAGATAGGGTTATAAGCTGCATTTATCCATACCTCTTTCCCATCTTTAGCAATGCGCATGTACTCACCAGAATCAGCTTCACCACTTTTAAGCTTAGACCAGAAGTCTTTATAGCTTGAAGATTTAATGTATTCGCTTTCACAAAAAAGACTGTGATGTTTGCCTTCAATTTCTGATAATTGATAGCCTAGAGTGGTCAGGAAATTATCATTTGCAGAAAGAATGTATCCGTCCAAGTCAAATTCTATAATGGCTCGAGTCTTGTCTAAGGCAGCAAGTTTTCCTTCAAAATCTGCATTTTTCATTTTTTGTTCTGTGATGACTGTAGCAAACTTTATAACCTTATAAGGGGCGCCATTTTCATCAAACACAGGATTGTAAGAAGCTAGAATCCATATCTCGTTCCCATTTTTCTGGATTCTTTTGAATTCTCCAGACTGGCTGTCGCCTCTGGCGATGTTCTTCCAAAATTGTTTGTATTCGAGTGATTCGTGAAACGATTGATCACAGAAGATTCGATGATGTTCACCTTGTATCTCTTCTAGCGAATAGCCAAGGGCATCAAGAAAGTTATCGTTGGCGTTAAGTATCACACCATTCATATCAAACTCAATAACGGCTTGAATACGATTTATTGTTTCAACCATCGCTTTAGTTTCGTTTGCCATGGTGTTATCGTCTGTTTTCTCAAGCGGTTTAGTCATTGGTTTGCCCTTGGGAGTTATGTTTTTGTTATGTGTGTTTCTGCTAGCGGATACTTACCGTTCAACTGATGTAATGTTCGCCAATTTGAGTTTGGAATCTCACGCCTGAGGGTTACATCCCTCGATTGAATTGGATTTTTTGTTAATTAACACGATTTTTTTAATTCGTATTGGTTTAGTGCAAACCCTTCTTACTCATACAAAGCGCGTGAGGCTCTCATCTGGATAACGACAGATGGTCAGTATGATGTGCTGTATTGTGAGCGTGTGGACCGAATTTTATGTTAGGTCTATACTAATTTTATAATCTCTCGTTTAGCGAATGAGACTTAAAATCTGTTTAAATTCGAAGATGCAACACAATCAGCGTTTGTAACCATGATTCACTAGTCAAAAGTGAATACTGCAGTTACGGTAGGTATAGGTATAGGTATAGGTATAGGTATAGGTATAGGTATAGGTATAGGTATAGGTATAGGTATAGGTATAGGTATAGGTATAGGTATAGGTATAG
>JALZWO010000077.1 GCA_023300375.1 Granulosicoccus sp.
TCGATTGCACTGAAACTGCCCGTAGCCTTTGTTTTTCCTAGCAGATCACGTTCGAGCAAAAAGGCGGGTACAGACTCTGCCAACGCTTCTTCTGGAATAGAGGGTTTCAAGGCACAGCCGCTCAGTAAGCCGAGAGCCAAAAAAATAATCGTTCGTCTTGCGATGGAATAGATCATGATAACTTTACGTAACAACACAGTGATAAGTTTACCCACATGAGTCTGGCCAATTCCGTTCTAACCACCGACATCTACTTAGCGTGTGAGCAGGCCTTGCTGTGTGCCGACCCGCAGACCAAGGCGACACAGTGTGGTGAGCTGTACGCTTTCTGGATGAACGCTAGCGAGCATGAGCGTAATGCCGCTATGATTGACAGTGGTGCATCGGTAGTACGCACACTATCGAAGCCAGGCAGGCCCGAAGCACCAGAGTTGGTTGAGGCGAGGCACCTTGCAAAACGTGCACTGGGCAATCTTAACGGGCGCATTGCATTAATTCACTCACTGGCACACATCGAATTCAACGCGATCAATCTGGCCATCGATGCTGTTTACCGGTTTCGTGGCATGCCTGCAGAGTATGTTGAGGACTGGTTGAGAGTCGCCTCGGAGGAAGGTGAGCACTTCATGCTGCTACACCACCGTCTAAAATCACTGGATTCCTGGTACGGGCAACTGCCAGCCCATGATGGTTTATGGGATATGGCAAGGAGTACAGACCACGACGTACTCGTGCGTATGGCTTTGGTGCCTCGCATTCTTGAGGCGCGTGGACTTGATGTTGCGCCGCCAATGATTGATAAACTCCGGCACTTAAAAGATGAGGTAACTGCCGATATTCTTTTGCGGATCTATACCGATGAGATCACTCATGTGGCTGTTGGAAATCGATGGTTTCGCTTTGTGTGCGAGCAACGCAAGCTCGACGGTACTGTTGTATTTCAGGATCTACTCAAAGAGGGTGCAAACAGCGCCTACTTACGAAGTCCGTTCAATGATGAAGCGCGATTACAGGCAGGGTTCAACGAGGAAGAGTTGGATGTGATCAAACAGATGGAGCTTGAATACAAGCAGTGGCAGAAACTCAAAGCTGCTAGTGCCAGTTAAAATTCATTGAGCACAATGGAGCTTACTTAGGCAAATACAGTGGGGATGTCATTTGCGCGAAGGCAGGCGGGTAGTTCCGCTCAGTACGTGGATCCCCACTTTCGTGGGGATAACGATCAAACGTCAACACTAAAACATCGAATACTCAGTGTCAGACGGATACCACAGCTTTAAATTTCACGTTGCCCGTCAAACTTGCAGAGCTCTAAACCGCTTTGATGATGAACAACATAAAAGGCGTGATCATTGTGCCAATCACCTACAACGAAGCGTCTCGTGTTGCACTCGATATCAGTGTGTGCAGCAGGCCGATGGGTATGTCCGTGAATAACCGTACTGCAGTTGTTAGCTATCATTCTGGAGGCAACGGTGGTTTCGGCTACATCCATTAGCTCGGTGGTTTTACTGGCGCTATGCTCCTGGCTTTGCTTGCGTAGGCCTTTGGCCGCCTCGGTTCGCTGTTCAATACTCTGAGACAGGAACCAGGATTGCCATTTATGACTGCGCAATTGCTGGCGAAATTCCTGATAGTCAGCGTCATCGGTGCACAAGGAATCGCCGTGCATGAGTAGAACGGGTTCACCAGCAAGGTTGATCAGGTACTCGTCGTTGCGCACAACCTGAGCACCCGTTGCCTGCGAGAATTGTGGGCCTAGTAAAAAATCACGATTGCCCAGCATCACTACGAGTGGGATTCCGGCAATGCTGATGCCGAGCAGCTCGCTTATCACTTCGTGATAGAGCTCGAGACCAGCGTCATCACCTATCCAGTACTCGAACAGATCACCCAGGATATAAACCGCTTGCGCTTGCCTGATGTGCTTAAAAAACCTCAGCGCTAGATCGTACGCCGACCTTCTAGTTGGATCGAGATGAAGATCGGCAATGAAGTAAGCTGGCGCGTCGGGCGAGTAACTTTTCAAGTTACTCGCTGACAACGATTGATTCGATAGTGACAGCTTCAACAGGAACATCTTGATGATGTCCGGATGAACCTGTACTCACTGCGGCTATGGCATTCACAGTGTCCATGCCGTCAACGGTTTTTCCGAATACGCAGTAGCCGAAACCCGCTTGTGATTCATCGCGGTAGTTCAAAAAATCGTTGTTAGTCAGATTAATAAAAAACTGAGAGCTGGCAGAGTGTGGATCGGGTGTTCTGGCCATAGCGACGGTACCCAGATCGTTGGTTAAGCCGTTTGCAGCTTCGTTCTGAATGTTCTCACGCGTGGTTTTTTGATCCATGTTAGCGTCAAAACCACCACCTTGAATCATGAAGTTAGGAATGACTCTGTGGAATATGGTGCCGTTGTAGTGGCCAGCGTCGGCGTATTGCTTAAAGTTGGCACAAGTGACAGGTGCCTTTTCAACGTCGAGTTCCAGAGAAAATACGCCTTTGTTGGTCGTGATTATTGCTTTCATTATTTTAGCCTCAGCGCTATGGATTAAAATTGACGCTGACAAGTTTACCTTAGCGTTGTGCGGACTAGTTTTGTTTAAACAACTCGATGAACGTAAATAGAGGATTAACTGAGGCTTCTTGGCTGGTTTTTGTGGCCGCAGTATCACTATACTTTTGAATAACATCGCTGGCAGGATTCGCCTTTGATGAATTGGGCTCGTCACCTGGATTGCTAGGCTTGGGAGGGTTGCTTGCAGGGCTATTCCCAGTGGTATTTTCGCCAGAGTTTTCTACCGCTTGAGGAATTCGAACCACTTTGTTGATAACGATAGAGTTGGTGGGGACATCCCGACTAAATGGGCCCCCTGATGTGGTTCTGGTTGCGCTGATGGCATCTACCACTTCAAAGCCTTCGACCACCCGACCAAATACCGTGTAACCCCAGCCACGGCTGCTTGTGTCTGTATGATCAAGGTTGCTGTTGTTGGCACTGTTGATGAAAAATTGTGAAGTAGCCGAATGAGGGGCATTGGTGCGGGCCATAGCGATGGTGTAACGTGAATTACGTAGCCCGTTGTAGGCTTCATTACTGACTGGCGGGCGGGTAGTTTTACGTTTGAAATCTGCTGTGAATCCCCCACCTTGAATCATGAACCCGTCAATAACTCGATGAAAAATCGTGCCGTTGTAATAATTGTCGTCAACGTAGGCGAGAAAATTATCAACTGTTTGCGGCGCCCGAGCTGGTTCTAGCTCAACAACGATGTCACCTTCAGTGGTGCTGAGCAATACTTGTGGGTATTCTTCGGCAGTGATCTGGTTGTTGCTTTGAGCGGTCGTATGGGAAGCTGTGAACAGAAGAGTTCCGAATAAGATGACCACACTCGCAGTGCTTGCGGCATTGCGTATTAGTGACATGATGTAATTTCCGAGTCTAGTTGTTGGCGGCACTACGTATTCTGCGTATGGTATCCGCTATTTGCTTAATTCTTACGTTCGGTAACCATCCCGTAATCTGGTACGCTTAGCGGCTCTCTTTTTACCAGTCACATCAAGAAAGACTCCAATGCTGCACCTACATAACACATTGACTCGGACCAAAGAGCCTTTCGAAACCCTGAAAGACGGCCACGTGGGCCTTTATGTATGTGGTATCACTGTTTATGACGTGTGTCATGTGGGGCATGGCAGAGTGATGATTGTTTATGATGTGTTGTTCCGACACCTCCAATCAATGGGATTAGCTGTTAACTACGTTCGCAACATTACCGACGTGGACGACAAAATTATAAAGCGTGCTGCCGAGAATAATGTGTCTCCAGAAGCGCTTTCACAGCGTTTTATTGATGAAATGCACGCTGATGAACGGGCGCTAAATGTCTTGCCTCCTACTCACGAGCCGCGAGCCACGCAGACCATAAAAGGTATGGTCAACATGATTACTCGCTTAATAGACTCCGAGCACGCTTACGCTGCGGATAACGGTGATGTGTTTTATTCCGTCTCCTCATTTGCCGAGTATGGAAAGCTCTCGGGTCGCAAGCTTGACGAGCTGCGCTCTGGTGAGCGTGTGGCGATAGACGAGCACAAGCGAGATCCCATGGATTTTGTTTTGTGGAAGTCGGCCAAACCTGGGGAGCCGAGCTGGGAGTCACCGTGGGGGCAAGGGCGTCCCGGATGGCATATTGAATGTTCGGCGATGTCTATGGAATTACTGGGCGAAGAATTTGATATCCATGGTGGCGGCATGGATTTGGAATTTCCTCATCACGAAAACGAAATAGCGCAGAGTGAGGCGCTGACTGGAGGTCGCTTTGCCAGATATTGGATGCACAATGGCTTGGTGAGAATTAAAGATGAAAAAATGTCCAAATCCCTCAACAATTTTCTGACCATAAAAGAAGTGTTGAAAGATTACACGGGTGAAGAAGTAAGGACGTTTATCTTGGGCAGTCACTATCGCAGCCCACTGAATTACATGAGCGAATCACTAGATTCTGCAAGGGCGGTACTTCGACGTTTCTATACCGCGTTGCGCGACTATGCGATCGACACTGAAAGTGATTCAGCACCGTTATCTCAGGTATACGTTGATCGGTTTACTGCCGCCATGAACGATGATCTCAACACGCCCGAAGCCTTGGCGGTGATGCACGAGCTGGCCGGAGCGCTCAACAAAAGCACAGATTCGTTAGCAGGGCAGGAGCTGGCCAACACGTTACGACACCTAGGCAGGCATTTAGGGATTCTGGAGCAGGACGCAGATACGATTTTAAAGGCAGCAGGCAAAGGTGTAAGCTCTGAGTCGCAGCTGTCGAACGAGGCCATTGATGCACTGATAGAGGAGCGGCAAAGAGCCCGGGCTAACAAAGATTTCAAGCGAAGCGATGAAATTCGTGATCAGCTGGTTGAATTAGGTATTGTTCTTGAAGACACCGGCGGCATAACAACTTGGCGTCGAAATTAAGGCAGGAGTCGGTCAGTTCAACTTTGGCCATCCAACAGTCGAAAGTAAACCAACAGAACATAAAACACACAAAGCGTGAAAAAAATTCCCCAACCAGTTGAGCCGACCACTGATCTGCCAGTGATCCCGGGCACCGAAAAGGCCCGTTCTCTGGGTGAGCTGATGCGTGAGGCGGAGTCAACTCTGCAGCAAAGTGAAATTGAAAGCGGTGTTCAAGCGGAAGGTGGTCCTGTTGGCGATACGGCTCAGAAGGCTGCGCCAGCGCGTCGATCTAAAAGGCCCAGTAGGGCCCAGTCGCGGCGTTTTGCGCGTGAACGCGCTCTACAAGCCTTGTATCAGTGGGATGTCAGTTCAGAATCCAGTACGACTATTCGTCGAGAGTTTCTTGATAACCAGGATATGGGTCGCGTGGACGTCGAATATTTCCAATTGATTTTTGACGGTGTCAGTAAAAATCCACAGCCGATTGATGATTATCTGGAGGCGCACCTTGACCGTCCGATAGGCGAGTTGGATCCTATAGAGAGAGCGGTGTTGCGCATTGCAACGTTCGAATTATCATCGCAACCTGAATTGCCTGCCAGAGTGGCCATCAACGAAGGCATTGAAATCACCAAGCGATTTGGCGCTGACAACGGACACAGATACATCAATGGTGTGTTGGATAAGCTGGCGTTGGCGCTTCGGCCGCTAGAAATGGGCTCGCGTGGTGGTAACAAGGCAGGTAAGGGTTAGCTCAGCATGCAGCCTGTACCTGTCAAAGCATTGTTCGCCAGTGTGGCTAATTTCTTTGCACTAGGGTTTGGTTTAGGGCTTGCACCCAAAGCGCCAGGCACCTTCGGCACCTTGTTGGGATTGCCTCTTCTATTGGTAATGCCGGCCGAACTGGGCAGTTATTTGCTGGTTGTGCTTGTTTTTTTTGCGTTCGGCGTTTGGTGTTGCGATGTCTGTACGCGTTACCTAGGTGTGCACGACCACGGTGCGATTGTCTGGGATGAGGTTGTTGGGTATCTGATCACCATGGTCGCTTTGCCGATTAGCTGGTCTTGGATGTTGGCAGGTTTTGTTGTTTTCCGATTCTTCGACATTATCAAGCCATGGCCCATTTCCTGGTTAGATAAGCGCGTGCATGGCGGTCTGGGCATTATGATCGATGATGTACTGGCAGGAATTTTTGCCGCTATTACCTTGCAGCTTGTGTATCGCATCATTTAGGGTGATGGTAACTCTGTAGACAAACACAGCTAGGGCAGTTGCATACCCAATTGGCGCAGGCCCTCGCACACCTTGATAAGCGGCAGGCCGATCAGTCCAGTGGGATCTTCGCTGCTGATGGAGTCGAACAGCGCGATACCTAGCGACTCCGCTTTGAAACTGCCAGCGCAATCTAATGGACGTTCAAGCTCTACATAGCGACTGATCGTTTGCTTGTTGAGCTTGCGTATCTGCACTTTGGTGACATCCAGTGCGACATACTCCTGACCGCTTCGCGCGTTAAGTATGTGCAGTGCAGTGTAGAAAAGCACTTGTTGCCCACTGATGGCTTCAAGCTGTGCACAGGCTGCTTCAACGGTTCCCGGTTTGCCGAGCAGTTGATTGGCACCAAAAGCCATCTGATCAGAGGCAATAATCAGGTGCTCCAAGGCGTGGTCATGGGGCTTTTCGGGGGGATTTGCCTGCACGCTATCACGTACGGCCAGCGCTTTCTGCCAAGCTAATCGTTGGCAGAGTTGCGGAGCGTTTTCTGATGGAAAGGGGGTTTCGTCAATATTTGGACTCATTTTTGTGAATTTGATGCCTAGACGACACAACAATTTCGCTCGGTAGCGTGATTCAGACGCCAATACCACCACTTGCATCAAAGTGTTCCTTTCTTTATCATTGCTGGGTTATGGTCAAGCCACTTCCCAAACGTTTCAATCCTGATCTCCTTGCGCGCGACAATGCCTGTTTTGAAATCACGTTTGCGCAAAAAAATCTGAAGCGGTTGGAAGCGATCATTTTGACAGCTGAAAACGATGTGCGCTGCTCGGCCGTTTTTTCTCGGCTCAAGCGGCATGTGCATGTTAAAGGTAGTTTTCAAACTGTAGTGGAAATGCAGTGTCAAAGATGTTTGCAAGCCATGGATGTGAATATCGATGAACCCTATGCTTTGGTGTTTGTCGGCGATGAAGAAGCGGCTGAGGCATTACCGGAACAGTTCGACCCCATTGTCTTGGATGAGAACGGGGATATGGGAGTGTATGATTTATTTGAAGATGAGATCATCATTCATGTTCCTGCCTTTCCGAAGCATGTAGACAGCGCGCTGTGTGGGGTGGAGAAAACTGAATTTGGTGAGTTGCCAAAAGCGGTGAGTGAAGGTAAGGCTAACCCGTTCGATGCGCTGAAGGACCTGCGTCTAGACTAGAGTTGTGGTTAGTAGTGTCTGATTAAGATCTTTAATAACGTATTATTAGCAAAAGTTATTGTTGATAAAGAATTTTGGCAGTAAAAATAAATTTCAGTAAAGATTCATTTTAGTAAAAAGTATTCTCAGTAAAAAGTATTCTCAGTAAAAAGTTAGGCACGTTGGCAGAGTTCGGCGTGGATAGAATGTCGGTAAGCCCTGGTTTGTACGCCGGTTAACTCTGGCAAACAACAGTAGATAAACTTTTAAGTAAACGGAAGAATCTCCAATGGCAGTTCAAAAGAGCCGCAAAACCCCATCACGTCGAGGCATGCGTCGATCTCACGATGCACTCTCTAACCCTACGCTTTCAACAGATCCTACCACTGGTGAGTTGCACCGCAGGCATCACATTACGGCTGATGGCTTCTATCGTGGCAACCAAGTAGTAGAGGTCGCTGAAGATACTGAGGAAGGCGACGAAGACTAAGCTCTAATAGGGTGTCTACAAACAACCCGAAGTCGTCGGACCAACAGCAGCCTGAACCGCTAGCCGGTGAACCGGCGGCTCAGTCGGCAGAACAACTAGAGAAATCCAGATCTTCACTTGGCACGCCGGCGGGGTCAACCTCCGGGAAGGTCATTAAAGTGGCGATTGATGCCATGAGTGGTGACGGTGGTTCAATCATTGCCGTTGACGCTGCTCGTTCGGTGCTCAGCCGTCGCGATGATGTTCACTTGTTTCTTGTAGGCGATCCGGAGCACATCAAATCGTGCATGGCTGGCGATCCCTTGCCAGAGGATCGCTACACCTTAGTGCCTGCCTCTGAGGTCGTCACCATGGACGACAGCGCTGCAGTGGCATTGAGGTCCAAGAAAAATTCTTCAATGCGTCTTGCCATTAATCTGGTTAAAAATGGTGAAGCTGATGCCTGTGTCAGTGCCGGTAATACGGGTGCTCTCATGGCGATCAGTAAATTTGTTCTGAAGACCGTCAAAGGTATCGACAGGCCAGCGATAGCGGCGATCATTCCGGCAATAGATGGGCACACGCACATGCTCGATTTAGGTGCAAACGTCGATAGCTCGGCGAGTAACCTGCATCAGTTTGCTCTCATGGGTTCCATTCTCGCGCAGGCAGTTGATGGTCTGGAAAGGCCGCGTGTAGGTTTGTTGAATATCGGTTCGGAAGACCTCAAAGGCAACGAACAGGTCAAGCGGGCTGCGCCACTGTTAGCCAGCAGCTCATTGAACTACATTGGGTTTGTGGAAGGCAACGAAATATACACAGACAAAGTGGATGTGGTGGTTTGTGATGGTTTCGTGGGCAACGTGTCCCTGAAAACCAGTGAAGGTGTTGCAAGAATGGTTTCCCACTATATTAAAGAGGAGTTTAAACGCTCGCTTTGGAACAAGATCGTGGGGTTAATCGCACGTCCCATATTGCAATCGTTTGGCAACAGGATTGACCCAAGGCGCTACAACGGGGCAAGCCTTCTCGGTTTGAAGGGTGTGGTCGTCAAAAGTCACGGTAGTGCGGATGCACAGGCATTTGCGAATGCCATCGATGTTGCTTTGCTGGAGATTGGTACCAATGTGCCGTCCATGATCGAAGCTCGGTTGGGTGAGGCCCTGAACGCCGCCTAGCTTGGCGGCGCGAAACCTCAACATGGCATATTTTTCGCGCATCACAGGTACAGGCGGTTATCTACCAGAGAGAGTTCTGAGTAACGCTGAACTTGAAACCATGGTTAACACCACTGATGCTTGGATTCGTGAAAGAACTGGCATTAGCCAACGGCACATCGCTGCCGATGATGAGTTCACACTGGACCTAGCAGAAGCGGCTTCTAGGCGCGCCATCGAGGCCGCTGGTGTACGTACTGACGATATCGATCTCATCGTTGTTGCTACTACTACCGCCGATCAGGTTTTTCCGAGTACTGCCTGTTTGCTGCAGAGTAGGTTGGGAATACACGGTTGCCCAGCATTCGATATTCAGGCGGTTTGCACAGGCTTTGTTTACGCCTTGTCTGTGGCAGATCAATTCATGCGCTCGGGAATGGCATCCAAAGTACTGGTGGTGGGTGCGGAAACCTTTTCACGTATCATCGATTGGACTGACCGCAACACTTGCGTGCTATTTGGCGATGGTGCTGGTGCCGTCATTCTGGAGCGTGATTCAGAACCTGGCATTTTGTCCACGCACCTGCACGCAGATGGCGATTACGCCTCTTTGTTGCAAGTTCCCAAAGGTGTGTCTAATCAACTCAGTGCCGTGCAACAAGGTAGTGCGTTTGTTGAGATGGCTGGTAGCGAAGTGTTTCGTATGGCCGTCAAGACACTTGGCCGCATAGCCGACGAAACCTTGGCAGCTAACGATATGCGCAAAGACCAACTAGATTGGTTGATACCGCACCAAGCCAATCACAGAATTATCGCGGCTACCGCTAAGAAACTCTCCATGCCGATGGAAAAAGTTGTGCAAACTGTTGCCACGCATGGCAATACCTCTGCAGCTTCTATCCCACTGGCGTTGGATGTTGCGGTACGTGATGGGCGCATCAAGCAAGGTGAGCATGTGTTGATGGAAGGCTTCGGTGGTGGATTTACTTGGGGTTCTGCCCTGATTAAGTGGTAGTGTTTGCACATGCAAGCGCCTTGGCACCTAAGAGTCCTCATTGTCGACGATCACGAGTTGATTCGAACAGGCATGCGCCTACTTCTTGAAGACAATCCACATGTTGTGATCGTTGAGGAGGCAGGCTCTGCGGAGCAGGCGTTAGAGATGGCCTCAAGCAGCGACTTCGAGATCATACTCATGGATATAAATCTACCGGGTATGAGTGGCCTTGAAGCAGCCGGTAAGTTGCTCAGCGAGGCTCCTCTGAGTCGCATCATCATGATTACTGGCAATCTGGATATGGGGCCCGTACGCACGTTGCTCAATGCAGGTGTGCGTGGGTACATAACAAAAGGTGGCAGTGCGGAAGAGGTAGACAAGGCGGTGAGTAGCGTCATGAATGGCGATCAATATTTGTCACCTGATGTAGCTCAGAGGTTGGCTATAGAATCTCTCAAGGGCAATGTTGAAAACCCTTTTGATAAGTTAACAACGCGTGAAAGTGAGATTACAATGATGCTTATTCAAGGGCAGCTTAACCGACAGATCTCAAGCACTTTGCATATCAGTGAAAAGACGGTAAGTACTCACAGAATCCGCGCTTTTGAAAAGCTTGGCATCAAGACCACCGCAGAGCTGGTCCGTTTGGCTAATCGTTTCGGTATCTGGAAATAATTCGAGCTTAACGTACCTGTCCATGGTTGACGACGACAAGCAAGAATTTGATGCGAAGGCTTTCTTGCGAACGCTTACCACGCGTCCTGGTGTTTATCGCATGTATAACCAGAGCGATGACATCATTTACGTTGGCAAGGCGAGTAATCTTAAAAATCGATTGTCGAGTTATTTCCAGAAAACTGTAGATAGTCGCAAGACCCAGGCACTGGTGTCGCATATTGTGCAGATTCAAACTACGGTCACTGCCAGTGCAGCAGAAGCGTTGTTGCTAGAGCAGAACCTTATCAAAGAACATCGGCCGCGATATAATGTGGTGCTGCGTGATGATAAAAGTTATCCTTATGTGTATATTTCTACCAAGTCAAAGTATCCACGCTTGAGTTATCAGCGTGGTGCTCGAAAGGCGCCGGGGAAATATATAGGTCCTTATCCGAGTGCTGGGTCGGTAAAACGATCCTTGAAGCTTATGCAAAAATTGTTTCGTGTGCGCCAATGTGAGGATAGTTACTTCAATAATCGCTCACGACCATGCTTGCAGTATCAAATAAAGCGATGCACTGCACCGTGCGTTGATCGTATATCGGCAGAGGACTATCGGCGCGATGTTGATATGACCATACAAGTGCTCGAAGGCAAAAGCCAAGATGTTGTAGAGGGTTTAGCTAGGCGTATGGAAGAGGCTAGTGTAGCGTTAGATTTTGAATCAGCTGCCAAGTTGCGAGACCAGATTGGCAGCTTGAAGGCTGTGAATGATTTATCTAACAACATGCGAGAAGATGGCAATGTGGACTATGTGGCAGCTGTGACACAGGGTGGGCAAAGTTGTGTGCAGGTTTTCTTTATCAGAAACGGAATAAACCTTGGCAACAAGGCGTTTTATCCAACGACTCCCAAAGGCAGCACCAGTGCGGAAATTCTCAATGCCTTCGTAGCTCAATTTTATCTGGAGCATGATTTGCCGCGCGAAATTATTTGTAGTGAAGCTGTTGAAGATGTAGAGCTCTTTCAGGAAGTGTTCAGCGAACGTGCAGGGCATCAGATAAACATCGTGCACAAGGTTCGTGCTGATCGTGCGCGGCTACAAATCATGGCGATGACCAATGCAGATATTGCTTTAGCAACGCGACTAGCCTCTAGGTCAGGCATGGCTGCGCGCCTAGAAGCGGTTCGTGAACTGGCGGAGCTCGACAATGCACCCAGTCGCATGGAGTGTTTTGATATCTCGCACACTATGGGTGAGGCCACTATTGCTTCTTGTGTTGTGTTCAACGCGGAGGGGGCTCTCAAAAGTGACTACCGGCGCTTTAACATTGAAAACATAACACCTGGGGATGACTACGCTGCCATGCGCCAAGCGATAACACGTCGTTATACTCGGCTATTAAAAGAGCAGCGAGATATGCCCGACATTTTGTTTATTGACGGCGGCAAGGGGCAGATTTCGGTGGCATTGGAAGTCATGAGCGAGCTGCAGATAGATTCTGTGCAGGTGATTGGCGTGTCAAAAGGGCCCGACAGGCGTCCGGGTGATGAAACCCTGATCCTTTGCAATGACGAGGATCACGGTGGCAGACAAGAGCGCCAACTGACCACTGATTCTCCCGCCTTGCAGTTAATCCAGCAAATACGCGACGAGGCTCATCGTTTTGCTATTGCGGGTCATCGAGCAAAACGTGCGAAACAACGCAAAACATCGGTGCTTGAGGAAATTAAAGGGCTAGGGCCTAAGCGCCGAAAGCTGCTTTTGACGCACTTCGGTGGGTTGCAGCGGTTGCAAAAAGCCGGGGTAGACGACATCTCAGCCGTGCCTGGCATCAGCCCCGAACTGGCGTCAAAAGTGTACGATGAATTGCATCCTCAGCGCAGCAACGGATAATAGCGGACAAAACTAAGCGATGAAGGACGGGTTAGAACCACAAGTGAAAGAAAATATACCAACGTGGCTCACGCTGCTCAGGATTGGGTTGTTACCCGTCATTGTTGCAGTGTTCTACCTCGACTACAGCTGGGCACGTCCGCTAAGCTGTGTGATTTTCATCATTGCGGGTATCACCGACTGGCTTGACGGTTATTTAGCGCGACTGTGGGGCGTAGAGAGCCGATTTGGTGCATTCCTCGACCCAGTTGCCGACAAGCTCATGGTAGCCACTGTGCTTATCCTTATCGTTGAGTGGGATAACAGTCCTTGGCTCACTATTCCTGCCATCGTTATCATTGGTCGCGAGATCACGGTGAGTGCGTTACGCGAGTGGATGGCTGAGATGGGTCAGAGGGGTAAAGTAGCGGTTGGTTGGCTTGGCAAAGTAAAAACCACGGCCCAAATCGCTTCACTGGCTATGCTGTTGTACTTATACGATCTGTTTGGGATACCTATCTATCAAATAGGCATGGTGGGTTTGTATATTGCCGCAGCGCTGACTATCTGGTCAATGGTTGACTACATGCGTGCGGCCTTCAGTGATGAGTCCTGAGCGGTGATTAGTGAAAGTTGAGCGATTAGACGTTCGTTACTTGCGGTAGCAGTTAACAGTGAACGCTAGCGTTTTTGGGCCCGATTGAAGTGACGTGAGCGATCAGACATAAGCCTGTGAAATTTATCGCAATAAACTTTCAACGCAACGCTTGACACGAAAGCAATTGCATTCCAAAATACGCAGATCGGTGCGGGAATAGCTCAGTTGGTAGAGCGCGACCTTGCCAAGGTCGAGGTCGCCAGTTCGAACCTGGTTTCCCGCTCCAATATTGGCATTATTATGCAGTTGTTGTTTAGGTAGTTTGTAGTGTGGTTAGAAAAACAATTAATTGATTCACTTCGGTGCGGGAATAGCTCAGCTGGTAGAGCGCGACCTTGCCAAGGTCGAGGTCGCCAGTTCGAACCTGGTTTCCCGCTCCACCGTCATCAATTTAGCGTTACAAGTTTTAAGGCTCTACTTTTTAACACTTGGCTGAGTGGCAGAGTGGCCATGCACCGGATTGCAAATCCGTTTACCTCGGTTCGACTCCGGGCTCAGCCTCCATTTTGTACCTCATCTGAAAGTCAGTCTACAGACGTTCAAATTACAGACGCTCACTCTACACGTGTAGAGTCGCCTCAGACTACTCGCTCTACACCTACAGAGTGGTTTAGTCCAAGCCCATGCCCGGGTGGCGAAATTGGTAGACGCAAGGGACTTAAAATCCCTCGGTAGCAATACCGTGCCGGTTCAAGTCCGGCCCCGGGCACCATTTAAAACAAACACCTGCACATCCCCAAAGCTCTCGGCAACGGGTTGAATGTTCTGCTGCTTGGGGTGTATGAATAGCGGGCCCTAGGCTCTACCCAATTAACGGGGGATGAGCATTCACCAGGCCCTGTCAACAATACCATCCCATCCACAATGGGCTCTAGCCAGGAGTCTAAAGTCTTGGCCAATGCTCTGAGTGGGCTCTGATGAACGTGCTCGATGAGCGTTGAAAAACAAGCTCGGAAACTATGCCGAAGAGTCGGTAGCGTTTCATCACCGAAAGATGGTTTGTACGTTGCTTGTCATGAAATAATTTTTTTGACGTCATTGTGTGATTAACCTACAGAAATTGATAGCTAGGTCCCGGTAATGCAGCTGATTGGCTAGTTACTTGCGACCTGATACATGTATGTTCAAAAATCTTTTGGACTAATATCGTTTTCAGTTTTTTCTATGAAGCGTTTGTACTGTTAAACCGATGTTGCTAGGAAGGTGGCAGACCTCTCACTCACAAGAACAGCTCACTTTTATGAATTCGAGCTGCAGCGTGCTGTGCTTTGAAGTTCTTAAAGAGTCGATACTAAAATGGGTAGCGCTACGCAGGCACGGCGAAAAGCTATTAGGCACAGTCAGAATTCTCTTCTCTACGCGGGTGCAAAATTCTCCGCGGTGGGATCGTTCGCTGCCTCACTGGTTGTTGCCTATACCTTCGGATCTCTAACAGATCCAGCTTTAGCACTAATCTGGTTCGTCTTCATTTCGGCTTGCTATTTACTGCGTCTAATTGACTGCCGACAGTTTACGCTTGCACCGACAGCGGCTGATGAAGCAGACAAGTGGGCTCTCCGATTCAATGTTGGAGCCCTAACCTCAGCTATAGCATGGGCAGCAACTATGTGGGTCGTTTTTCCATTCGGAGATCTTCCGCACCAGCTTTTGCTCATCTTGACGTTGGGTGGAGTTGCCGGAGGCGCTTTGGCATCTCTTCCTTATGATCGAGGGCTGAATTTGATCTTTCAACTCATCATCATGTTGTCGGTAGAAATTCGATTGCTGACTCTGGGTGATCCGTTTTCACTGGAAGTGGCCTTGTTTAGCTTGTTTGTGTTTGGATTTCTATTGAGCTGTGGAAAGCAGGTTAGTAAGAATTACTACGAGTTGATAAGGCTCAAGCAGGATATTCAAGACCGTAGTCGTTCTGTTTTGAACACGACAGAACGCATGGCGCAAGTAGGTTACTGGGAATGGGATGGGAAATCTGGCTTTATTGAATTGTCCAATAACTTGGCAGAGATATGGGGGGAGTCAGATCTATTGATGCCCATAAAGAGCTGTCTTCGCCGGCTTCACCATGAGGACAGGCAGATTGTTCGACAAAGTTTTAACTCTATGCGAGAACATGATGACATAGTCGTTGAATTCCGGATGCAACAGAATGGATCAAGAGAGCGCTATCGGAACATGCGCCAAGTGACCAAACAGATTGCTGGCTTGCAGAATGAGGTGCGACTCATAGGGACTGTTCAGGACGTTACTGATATCAGGACTGCGGAAGAGAAAATCTACTCGATGGCATACTACGATGGCCTTACTGGGTTGGCTAATCGGGCCTATTTTCATGACTATCTGAGTAAAACAATCGAGAAGGCTGCGAATCAAGGGCAGAGCTTTAGCATCATTTACATGGATCTGGATAACTTTAAAGGTGTTAATGATAGCTTTGGGCACGAGTGCGGAGATGGCTACCTCCGGCAATTCTCAGATCATCTAAAACTACATGTAAGACGCAGTGACCTAGTTGCTCGTCTTGGTGGGGATGAGTTCTGCGTTCTAGTACGTGATATTGACGATATCGGTGATTCCATCGTAACAGCGAAACGATGTCTGGAATTCGGTGATAAAACCATTGAAGTGGGGAATCATCGAATACGTCCAACGTTAAGTGTCGGTATATCAACGTATCCGCAGGATGGAATGGTGCCTGACACCTTAGTCAGAAATGCTGACTTGGCGATGTATCATGTCAAGAATAATGGCAAGCAGAATTACTCATTATTCAACAAAGAGATGGTAGTGGAGTCTCAGGATCGTATGGATCTTGAAGCTGATTTGAAGCAAGCATTAAACAATGATGAATTTGAACTTTGGTATCAGCCTCAGATTGATCTACGGAGCAAGACAATAAGCGGTGTTGAGGCGCTGATTCGCTGGAGGCATCCGACACGCGGTATCGTTGCACCAGACCTATTCATATCGACAGCTGAGCGGGTCGGTATTATTAAGGAAATAGGTGAATGGGTTTTGCAGACGGGTTGTCAACAGTTGGCCGAATGGGCCGCGTCAGGTGTAAGCACGCAGTTGGCTGTCAACATTTCTGGCGATCATTTTACCGCACCAGGATTTTCTGAATTTGTAGCTGCCACTGTTCGTAATAATGGATTACTGCCTGAAGCCGTTGAGATAGAAATTACCGAAAGCCTGAGTCGGGATCCCGTAGCCCATGAAAGGATTTGTAAAGAGTTAAGAGAGATCGGTGTTCGTATTGCTATAGATGATTTCGGAACCGGCTACTCATCGTTGTCTTTGTTAGGCAAGTTGCCAGTAGATACAATAAAGATCGATCGTTCTTTTATCATGGAGCTTCCTGATGACTTGTCATCAAGGCTGATGGTGAAAGCCATTACTGATCTATGCCTTGGGTTTGGCTATGACATTGTGGCTGAAGGCGTTGAGACTGAAGAGCAGTCTCTGTTTTTGGAGGGTATAGGTGTCCCTTATGTGCAGGGCTATTACTTCAGTAAACCTCAAATGGCACACGAGATACAACTGATACTTGCGCAACTGAGGCCTGCAGTTTTTGCTTCCCGTTAGTTCATGTGTATATAACAATTGGTAACCAGCCATTTTTAATCGTTGACACCTGTGCCTTAAATTGACACGATAGGAAGCATATACTACAACTTTAAATACATTGAAGAGCAGCGGATTCTGCCTTTCGGGAGAATTGAAGATGGCTCGAGCTAGTGCAGATGCGCGTCAGGAATTCAGCGCAGATTTTGTTCGAAAATTTATCGACAAAGAAGCTTTTCGTCGACAGTCCAACAAAGTGCTACACGGGCATCCATCACCCATGCACTGGAAACCACTAGAGTCCAGCACTGCGCAATTACTTGATGAGCGCGCAGGGTACGGCATGACTACGCGTCACGAGGTGAATTTGTATGTAGGCACGCCGTTTTGTATCAAGACCAAGCCGGCCCGATGTGGATTCTGTCTTTTTCCGAGTGAAGACTACGAAGGTAACAAGGGGGTTGAGGCATACTTGGGCTACTTGAAGCGTGAATTCGATATGTACAAGCCGTACTACTCTGACGATACCTTGTCAAGTATCTACTTTGGTGGAGGCACCCCAAACCTGTATCGCCCTGAGCACTATGGACGGCTGATGGAATACGTGGATGATCTTTATGGAGGCATTCCGAGTGATATTGAGATATCACTGGAAGGAATTCCGCAGTTGTTCAATGAAGACAAGATCAAAGCAATTAGTGAAGCTGGGATCAACCGCATTAGTATGGGTGTGCAGCAGCTCAATGATGAATTGATCAAGTACAGTGGCCGTAGACAAACTCGCCAGCAGGTTTTCGATACCTTGGAGCTATGCCATAAGTATAATCTGGCTAATAGTCTTGATCTGATTTATGGATGGCCAGAGCAAACAATGGAGAACATGCTCGAGGATCTGCAAGTTGCCGTAGATGCTGGCGTGCACCACATTACACACTACGAGTTGAACGTTGCGGGTCGCAGCGATTTCGCAACGCCAAAGAACAGGTCCTTGTTACCATCGATCGAAACAAACATCGAAATGTACCGGGCAGCTAATGAATTTTTGACTAGTGCAGGGTTTGAACAGGTCACCGTATATGATTGGCGCAGAATACCTGAGGAAAAAGATGCTGCACGATTAAGCTCTTACGACTATGAGCATAATATGCACGATTTTGTACATCAGGAAGCGGATAAGTCTGCAACAACGCTGCGTCAGGTTTGTGGTATTGGGTATGCAGCAGTAAATTTTCACCCTAATAGTCTCAACCCTGAGGACAGAAACTGGATCTATATGAACCAGACATCGCTAAAGGATTATTGTGATGACATTGATGCCGGTCGTTTCCCAGTGGGAAGAGGCTTTATGTACTCCCCGAAAGATGTAAAGCTGGCGTGGTTGTTTCAATCCATGCAGACTATGAAAATTAATTTTGTGCAGTACATGAGCATCTTCAACGAAAACCTTCTGGACACTCATCGCCCGTTGTGGGATGAGCTAGATCAACGAGGCTGGTTGTCCATCAATGAGACCGAAATTTGTTTTGAAGCTGCCGGACAATACTACATTCCCATGCTGCAATCGCTTATAGCCAGCAAACGTTTGGATGAGATCAGAGCGTCGCGCAAGCAAACTGTAAGCAATATCGCAGTCGTTGTAGAGTAGATTGCAGCTTGAATGAAGGCCGGTCTCGTATACAAAATCAAAAAGGCTGGCCTCATTGAACTATCAAGCCATTGATGGCGAATTATCGATGGCAGTGAATTATGTCTAAAACTGGAAAGTCGCATGGGTGTTGTTGAACAACCATCTGTGCATCATATACACAATGGGCTCGGAACCCGGCTTGGCCTAACGCATTTTTCAGCTGGTAAACCGGTTAGCTCGCATGATTCTGACGACGGTACACTCGCTAACGACGATGTCAGCCCTGAGGTAGTGCTTTTAGTACACGGCACCTTTTCTAATCACCGGTCCTGTAGTGGCTTAGCGAGATATCTTGCGAAGGCAGGATGTGAGTGTTGGGTGCTGGATTTTCAGGGGCACGGTCACAGTAGCCGCCCGGTAAAGCATCCCACCTTTGAATCCATGTGTCTGGATGATACGGAAGCAGCCTTATTATTTCTTCGAGAAAGATACTCAACGCAGAAGATACACTTTGTCGGACATAGCGCAGGTGGTTTAGCCATATTGATGTACCTAGCTAGAAACCCACTGATGCAAGAATCGATCGGTCATGTCGTCACTCTGGCCAGTCAGGCGACACACGCGGGTGTATTGAAACGAAACCGATGGGCAATAAGACTTGCAAGTTTCGTAACTCGCCTAGTGGGTTTCGCTCCTGGCCGGTGGCTCGGTATCGGGCCTGAGCATGAATTTGGTAGAGTAATGTCACAGTGGTACCGTTGGAGTTTACAAGGTCGATGGCTGGGCACTGATGGTTTCGACTACGAGGCGGCCCTGTCACAACTTGACCTACCTCTATTGTGTCTTGCTGCTGAAGCGGATACTTTTATAGCACCCCAAGACGGATGTCGGCACGTGTTCGAGCTTTACGGAAGTAACGTAAAGGAGTTCCAAGCATGTGGGATTTCAACAGGATTTCTGGAGAGCTACACACACGCCCGTATAATCAGCTCCAGCAGCGCTGCTAAGGATATCTGGCCCAAGATTTATAACTGGTTGATGACGGGGCAGAATTAGAAAACCATACTGTAGCTATGACAGTTATGGGAATTGATTCCACTATGATGAGTACCATCGACTTAGCTTTATAAAAACCATAGCCGTCACACTTAACTAAGCTGCTTTGCTTACCCGTCAGCTCACCGCTATGTTGTCAACAGACATGAGCGCATGGCATCAGGCGTTGGAATAGCTAGTGGATTATCGTCAATCCAAACATCAGCTGTGAAGCATTCCTGCTTAGGCTTTTTGTTGCAGAAAACAATGTCGATACCCATTGCGTTTGCATCTTGATGAATATCTTTATTGTCTGCACTCTTCATTCTAGCCGTGACAAACGTAACGGTCGTGCTTGGGTTCATCTGCAATGCCTTTACCGCTTTGCGCCACGAAGCCCGATCCAGAGTGAAAGTATCGTCATAATCTAAAGCTATCTTCATTGCTTCGTTAAAACCCACGGGTGCAACGCACGTGGTGTCAGCTTTGACGTTAACACGCTCAAACCTGATTCAAAAAATCTAGCCCTTCCCACCAGTCCTCACCAAAATTACTCAAGTCAGGAAACACCTGATTCAGATCAGTCTCGGTAACACCCATCCACCTGGCCATCATGGCGCCATACTGATTGATAGATAGAGAAGGGATAATACGTCCTTTATCGCCACTGTCATCGTCCGCATCAACGGCGAAGCTGGGTAGCTCACCGAAGAGCTGTCCACCGTTTACAGCACCTCCCATGACCATGCAGTGACCACCCCAGCCATGATCTGATCCATCGCCGTTGATGGTGACTGTTCTGCCAAAATCTGATGCAGTGAATGTAGTAACTGAGTTTGAGGCGCCAATTTCGGCAAGTGTTGCTTGAAAGTCAGTGAGGCTTCGATCCAGATCGGCTAATAATTCGGCAAGTCGTGGGGTTTGATTATCGTGTGTGTCCCAACCACCAGCACCAACAAAGAAAATCTGCCGTTTCATACCAAGGCTTCTATTGCCAGCGATTAAACGGGCGACCATTCTGAGCTGCTGAGCAAGACGGCTTTCTTCATCGTACGGTGCGTCGATATTGACAGTGTCTGCCAGTGTTGCAGCGAGTTGTCCTGAGCCAAATTTTGCTCCAGAGAACGAGCTTGCTGCTTGTTGCATAAGCGCATGATCACTGGACTGTCCTAATATCAAATCCAAAGCTTGCTCTCTGGCCCGATTACTCGACAAGCCGGTCTGATCATCTAGGTAGGTTAGCAAGCTAAGCCCGTTAACAGGATTCAAACTAAGGGGTTGTATTTGCTGACCAGGCAACCAGTAGTTACTGCCGTTCACTGAAAAGCTGGGGGGGAGTGTGGCCGTGGGATTTGCCTGCTGAAGTAGATCGGCCATGCGTCCACCCCAACCACTGCCCACCACTGAGGCGGGTGAGCTACTGAGTCCTTTAAGCCATTGCTCTTGCTGGTGATTATGTGCGAACAGATCATTGGGAATAGGTAAGTTGCCGCTAAGGTAGTTGTCGCGGGTGATGGGTTCAATCAAATTGCCTACATTAGCGACAACCGCCAGTTCGCCGGTTTCATACATGCCGTGTAATCCACCCAGTAAGGGGTGAAAACCGATGCCAGTATCAACTGCACCTGTTAATAATTCATCAGCAGGAATGACCAAGCCGCCTCGGCCAGCTGCATACTGCTCGTAACGTGCTGCATCGGTGGGTACAAACATCGAAAATGAATCGCTGCCACCATACAAAAATACACAGACCAAGGCTTTGTAGTCTTGTATGTCGCTGTAGTCTGCACTTTGCGCCAATGCTGAACCAATAAGGCTCAATTTTCCATTCATGGCGCTAGCGCCAGAGCCTAGTAATGAGATAGCGGCAAATTGCTTAAGTAGCTCGCGGCGTTGTCGCCCGTTTTTGGATTGCAGGTTTGCCATGTCAGCGTTGTATCAGGTAATCAGGGGAGGCCATCAGCAAGGTCACTGCATCGCGTACTCGCTGGCTTATACCTTCCGTAGTATCGGGCAGATCGCTTAGATAGTTGAATAGCGTAGTACGAGTGCCAGCGCGCAAATTACCGCTGGTGAGCAAAAGATCTAAATGATCCAAGATGGCATCAACATCATCACCAATACTGATTTCAAAAGTAAAATCCAGATGTGATGCACGCCTGCCACGACTATCAGGGTTGTTCAGATAAGAAAGCTGAATCTGTTCTCCAATTCTGTTGCTGGTCGCAAGCTCATTACTCTCGGTAAATAATTCAAACTCGGGTGCTACCAGATTTTGATCTGCGATGGTACCTGCCGGGGAGAACGATGGTTGATAGAAATTAAAGACAGAAGGTGATTTCAACACAGCTTGGCCGGTCACAGAGTCAAGATTTTCCATAGCCGGTGATGGGGTATTAAACTCACCTCTGACGCTTAAGCTGCCTGGTTGCACACTAAAAGCACGCCACAAGTGGCTCATGCGAAGCACTGGCTCACGCAATTTGCCAAAGGCATTATCTGTGTCAACAGGGGCAGTTCGGGCTTCGCTGTCTAGCAACAAAGCACGAATAACCGCCTGTAAGTTGCCTCTTACACCTGTGCCGTCGTTGTTGAACGCGCTTGCTACACGTTCCACATAAGCTGGGGTGGGGTTGCTGGTGACTAAACGTTTGATCAGCTGTTGTGCTACAAAAGGGCCGACGTTAGCGTGGTTAAAAATGTTGTCCAGTGCGAAATCCAGATCTTGTCGGGCACTTTGCCCAGCGGGTGATGTTTGTCCGTTAAGTAGCGTCTTTGCATCAATGTCGTGGAAGCTTTCAAACGGACGCATCGGGTTAATGACATCGGCGTTTGTGAACGGTTTGCGATCCCATCTTCCCGCATCGGCGTAGTTCCAACCGGTAAATGCACGCGCAAATGCCTCGATGTTGTCTTGAGTAAATGAGGAATTCCCAGTACTTGTGCCATCGATATTGAGCTCGTACAGCCCTATGGAAAACAATTGCAGCACCTCGCGTGCAAAGTTCTCATCAGCGCGTGTATTGGCTTCTACATCTGTTTTCGCATTTTGCAGCATGCTCAAGTACAAGCCCATGACGGGACTCAGTGTGACGCTTTCTAGCAGATCACGGTAGTTGCCAAAAGCCTTTTCACGCAGCATATCGTAGTAATTTGTTATGCCGTACTGTGCGTTACTCAGCGTGAATCCAGTGTCTGAAATAACAAACAATTGACTCAATGCAAATGCTACTCGCTGCCTGAGTTGATCCTCTCCTAAGACGACATCGCGCCACCAGACCTCATGGCGCGGGGCTCTGTTACTGCCATTTGAGAATTGCCGCACGTAGGGTAAGTGAGCAGGTCCTTGTAATGCGAATTGCTGATCAATCCAGTTTTCAATGCCCAGTGCCTGAACGTCAAGTATGGAATTGCGAGAGGGGCCGAAGCTGGCTTGTGAGAGAAGACGAGATGCTTCTACCGCCGTCACCGTGTTGTTCGAATCGACGACGGTGACGGCTATGGATGTAGTGTCGGATAGGTCTGTGGCGTCAATTACAGTGAGTGTTGCGCTGTAGGTTCCTGGGTTGGCATATACGTGTTGCACAGTGTCGTTAGAGGCCACAATAAGTTCAGGTGAATCATCGCCGAAATTCCATACAAAACTGACAATACCCACATCATCAGTCGACGCCGATGGATCAAACGACAGACTTAGAGGCGCCAAGCCTATTGCCTCTGCCCGAAAACCTGCAATCAAGAAGGAGGCGTTGGGTTCCCCTGTGCTGCTACCTTCAACAATGGTCATCGCTGTCTGCGACCATTCTGAGGCGCTACCATCATTGCGTTTGGCACGCACATGCCAAGTGTGCAGGTTGCTGGCTGCCAGATCAATGGTGGCGACGTGTGTGCAAACATTCGCTTCGCAATAAACAGCTGGGTTAAGATCAGGCACGATGGCCAATGCGCCGTTGAATGCATCGTTGATATAAAAATCGTAGGCGTCCACATCATTTCGGCCTTGCCATTGAAAGCTGACGCTCTGACCATTGATGAGGGTTACATCACTGGTGGGCGCTACGGCAATCGGTGTGAGCGGTGGCTCAATGACTTCCTCAACGATTGCAAAATCTGAATCTGCCCACTCGGTGGTGCCGATGGGATTGATCGCTCTAACTTGCCAACGATGCTCGACGTTTAATGGCAGGTCTAAGACCGTGCTGTATCGACAGTTTGCTTCATCACAGGTGCTGGCTAAAACAGTAATGGGCGTGATCGAGGCATCGTTGAGTGATCCATCAATGATAGCTAGCTCGAAACTGGTTGCTCTTAACGCACGGCTCCATAAAAAAGTGACTGCAAGGCCCTCTTCAATGTCAGATCCATCGGCTGGAGCTAATAAGGCAAAGGCACCTGGGGGGGCGGTAATTTGTTCAATGGTGTCGAATACTGAACGTGACCAGAACGATGCGCCTAGAGAGTTTCGGCCCCGCACACGCCAAGCATGACCTTCCGCTATGGGTAAGTTCACCACTTGGGATACTGTGCAGGTGGTGTCATTACACACGGTGTCTGGTCTTAAACCCGTGACGAAAGGCGCTGTGTCTTTCAATACATTGTCGAAGAAATGAAATTCATAGGTGACCGCATGTTCATCACGTGTCCAGGAAAATTCATAGGTTCTCCCAGTCTCAAGCAAAACTTCAGGCTCGGGAGACAGAGCAACAGGTACGGGAGGGGGCTGTGTTGCCAGAATAATTATCTCAACGGCTCTACTGGCCCATTCGGACAGGCCAACAGCGTTACTGGCGCGAACTTGCCATTGGAAATTCACGCCGAGGTCGGAAGGGATATCAATAGCGAAAGAGCACTGGGTATCGCTGCAATTGGATTCAGGCACTGATGCTATGACAGATTGATTGGTTTCCAGAGAATCATTGAAGAGCTCGAAGTCGTAACGTGTTGCGTTAGCCGCTGGCTGCCAGCTGAAGACCACGTTGCTGGTCGCCTCCAGCAGTGAGCTTGCCACAGGATTAATCAGCACGGGTGTGGGTGGAGCTTCCGTGACAAGAGCAACAGCGTTGAAGGTTGTGCGCGACCAGCCCAGATTACCTACACGGTTCTCAGCCCTTACGCGCCAGGCGTGGTTGGCAAACTCCACTAGGTTAACTTCAGCCTGAAACTCACAGATTTGACCCGTGCAGATGTCTTGTGGGCGAAGTCCGGTAACGTGAGGTAACTCGCCTCGATCTGGTGGGGCATTGTTGAAGAAGTGAAATGAGTAACTCGTTGCCAGTGGATCAAGCGCCCATCTAAAGGTAGCGGTAGCGCCGACGATCAAGTCTGTGCCGCTAGCAGGAAAGAGTGGCGTAGCTAGTGCCGGCCTGCTGATGGCCTCATCAACCACGTAAACACTGGAGGTGACCCACTCAGAAAATTCCAGCTCATTGACAGCGCGAACTCGCCACGCGTACGACGCACCGCCGGGAGTATCAAACGCGGTTTGGATGCTGCAACTGACGCTATCGCAGGCAAGGGCTGGGATGAGAATGACACGACTTGAGCTTTGATCGAAGACGCCTGCAGCAGCCAGTGCGATGTTCGAGATTTCAAGTTCGTAGCCACTTGCGGCTGCACTAGTGGTCCATGAAAATTCTGTTTGTGCAGATGACACGATAGTGCTTTGTGCAAGCGGTAAATTGATGGTGGGCGTTTCAGGAACAACCGGTACCTCAATGGTGCCTTGTGCGGAAATGAGCGCCGTGTGGTAATCGATTTGGCCTGCGACATCAACGAGCACGAGCGTGGCGTAATAGGTACCGGATTCGGGAAGTGTGGCTTGGGTAGATAAATTATCTGCAATGTCTAGATCCAGAATAGCGCCAAAATTGTCCTGTACGAACCACAACTGCTTGAAAATTGCACCTGGGATTTCTGAGGACGTGCCATCCAAACTGACGCTGAGGCCACCGGTTTGTTCTATTGAAATAGTCACTGTAGCCACTGGTGGAGTGGGTAAGGCCTCCCTTGTTGCTCTGTCGGTGCTTATGTTTGTCCTGTTGGCGCGTATGGGAAAATTGCTCAATCCATCGAGAGGTGGGCTACCTGGAGCTCCCCGCGAGGTCGCGTAAGAGAACCATCGAGCTGCTGCTGAAGAGCTGCGAGGAACGCCGTTGCCAGTGGCAAAGCGGTTACCTAATTCGTGCTGTGCCAAGACATCGCCTTGTGTCGCCTGCATAATAATGCTGTCGATGCCTAGAGACTGATAGGTTATCTCAGATGCTTCAGGATCGATCAGGCTGGTATTGGCCAAAGCTGGGCTGACATGCAGGTAGCCGATGAAAATGCACAGACATGAAAGCCATTTGAGCGGTGATAGTGGCGTGCTAGTCAAATTAAACGTGTACAAAGCTTCTTTGTCTCAAATCAGTTGAGTGAAAGAGAGATATCGATTAGATCCTATGCATTAATATACTGGAGTTTGTTGTTTAGATATACAGGGAAAGGGATAGCTGAGTACTGATAATCAATAAAGCCCCCGTGATACGAGTCGCATAAACTACAACGGCGAAGGATGCGTCTCCCGCCAGTGTCTTGCAATATCGATACGCCGTGTGATCCATACCTTGTTATGTGAAGCCACATGATCAAGAAAACGCGCAATGGCTGTTGCTCGTCCGGGGCGACCCACAAGGCGAGAATGCAAACCTATGGACATCATCTTGGGAGCACCTGCAACGCCTTCTGCATAGAGTGCGTCGAATGAGTCTCTTAAGTGATGCTCAAACTCACGACCAGTATTAAAACCTTGGCCATTGGAGAAGCGCATATCGTTTGCATCCATGGTGTAGGGCACCATCAGCTGCGCGCCACTAGGTGATTGTCGCCAATAAGGCAGATCGTCCGCATAGCTGTCTGCTGAATATTCAAAGTGTGCGTGTTCGGCCACAAGGTCTTGACTGTGTTCTGAGGTTCTACCTATATATGCCCCTGCAGGTAGGCTGCCTGTGACTTTTTCATGTGTATGAATAGCTTGCTCTAGATGTGCACGTTCTTCTTCAATACTGAAATTTCTGTAGTCGATCCACTTTAGGCCGTGTGTGGCAATTTCCCACTTGGCTTCGTTCATGGCAGCTACCTGATCGGGCACACGGGCAAGTGCATTGGCTACACCGAATACGGTGACGGGAATGTTGCGCTCGGTAAACAGGCGGTGTAAGCGCCAGAACCCAGCTCTAGATCCGTATTCGTAAATAGACTCCATGTTCATGTGACGTTGGCCAGGCCAAGGCGCAGCACCAATAATTTCAGACAGGAACGCCTCTGATGCGGCATCACCATGCAACACATTATTCTCTGCACCCTCTTCAACGTTGAGTACGAATTGCAGGGCGATAACTGCTTTGTTTGGCCAAGCTGGATTGGGCGGCGTTTGTCCGTAACCAATAAGGTCGCGAGGGTAGTCGTCAGTTTTGTCCATACTCATCACGTTTATTCCGCTGTCGGGCCTGCTAAAAACCAGCGATCGATGGTATCTCTCTCTTCATCAGTGATGCCGGTCAGGTTGCCAATAGGCATGGCTTTTGTCACTACCGTTTGTTGATGAATGGTGGCCGCTTGTGCCAATACCTGCTCAGGTGTTTGCAGTACGATGCCTTTAGGAGGTGCGGAGAAGCCAGGGTGCGAAGGCACGTCTGCATGACAAGCTACGCAACGGGCTTCGACGATAGCGTGCGCCTCAGTTAGCGAAACTCGCTCTATGGTTTCATCACTGCTAATGATGCGCGGGCTAGGTGCTATGGCTGTGATAACACCTAGTAATAATACAATTGCGGAACCAATGGGAATGAGTGAAGGCTTGCCAAAATGTGCTTTAACAAAGTGCACTCTAATGAGCGCGCCAGCCACTGACATGGCAATGAGAATGAGCCAGTTGTATTCGTGTCCCCAAGTCATGGCGTAGTGGTTACTGATCATTACAAACAGCACTGGCAGTGTGAAGTAGGTGTTATGCACCGAACGCTGCTTGGCGTGTACTCCATGTTTTGGATCGGGTTGTTCACCTTTTGATGTAGAGGCAACCATGGCACGCTGGCCTGGCATGATAATGAAGAATACATTAGCAACCATGATGGTTCCAAGCATTCCCCCAAAGTGCATATAAGCACCGCGACCACTGAACAGCTGACACAGGCCCCAGGCGATAACGGTGAGTGCAACCACCAGAATCACTGCCATCGTGTTTTCTTTTTGTCCAAATTTTGATTTGCACAAAGCGTCGTAGCCCAACCAGCCGCCGACCAATGTGAGCACTCCAAGGATAATGGCTACAGGCTTAGACAACGCCATGACATTCGGGTCGATCAAATAAATTTCTGCCTGGTACCAATAAATGAGGGCCATGAGAAAGGCGCCGGTTATTAGTGTGGTGTAAGCCTCCCATTTGAACCAATGCAGGTTCTGTGGCATGGCTGGCACGCCATTGGTGTACTTCTGCGCGTTATAAAACCCTCCGCCGTGTACGGCCCATAATTCTCCGCCTACACCTTGATCTCTGTCGGAAGCTTTGCTGGGTGCCTCAAGATGGTTGTCTAGCCAGACAAAGTAGAAGGAGGCTCCGATCCATGCGATACCTGTGACCAGATGAACCCAGCGACCTAACAAATTTAGCCATTCAAGGATGTATCCTTCCATGATCAACTACCGCGGTAAGTGGAATAAGCAAACGGTGAGATGAGCAATGGCACATGGTAGTGCTCATCGGCACTGGCAACGCCAAAACGTATCACCACAGTGTCAAGAAACAGCGGCGCATCGTTAGAATGCTGATGGTTTGAGGCGGCTGTTGATTTAAGGTAGCTGCCCACTGCGAACTGTATTTCATATTCTCCAGCGACAAAATCGCTACCTTCAAGCAGAGGTTTGTCACAACGGCCATCATCGTTTGTGACTGCTTGGCTGACAACGCTGCGTTGACCGTTCTCTATGCGCTCGACCACTAGCTTGATACCAGCTCCGGGTTTGCCGCGAGTAGTGTCAAGAATATGTGTGGATAAATGTCCCATGTGAACTGAATTTCCGAGGTTGTCGAGCTGTGTGCAATAGATTGGCACTTTTTTATCTGCAATCGTCGCTCCCGCGAAGGCGGCAAACCCTGTACGCACGTGGATGGATGCCTTCTTTAAATAGAGAGACGTTTTGAAGTAATTGACAATCAAGTGTGATGTTTTATACGACCTATATACACAAAATAGGCAAAAATATCTTGAGTATTACGGGCCAATGATAGAGAATCGCCGGTTATTAGACAGCGCTCATCAACGCCACGGGTGCTATGAATGGACAACGCAATGACAGAAGCTACCTCTTTAACTGATCGAGCGGCATTCATCACGCAATACGGCGGTATCTATGAGCATTCAGCGTGGATCGCTGAGCGAGCCTTCGACGAAGGTCATTTACCGGCGTTTTTGATTGAACCCGGTAGGTCTCACCTCAAAGAGCTGCGCTCAGCTGAAGAGGCCTCAGCCTTAGCTGCCACACTTGCAATAACTTTGTCTAAAAGCTCCGACACCGAGAAGCTGGCACTTATTTTGGCGCATCCGGACCTTGTGGGAAATGCAGCCCTCGCGGGTAAACTCACTGATGAGTCAAATGCTGAACAATCCAGTGCTGGATTGGACAAATGCACCGCTGATGAACTTGCGCGATTCCAGAGCGCCAATGCTGAGTACAAAGAGCGATTTGGTTTTCCTTTCATCATGGCAGTGAGAGGGGCAGACCGGCAAAGTATCCTAAGCGCTTTTGAAAAA
Source organism: Granulosicoccus sp. (assembly GCA_023300375.1). Classification (GTDB taxonomy): domain Bacteria; phylum Pseudomonadota; class Gammaproteobacteria; order Granulosicoccales; family Granulosicoccaceae; genus Granulosicoccus. The sequence goes on from JALZWO010000077.1 coordinate 29,193, forward strand.
CGATTGACCAACGATAAGCAAGTAGAGTTTGATACTGCAATGGTTGAGATCAACAAAATTGCTTTGCTTCGTTTAGAGGCATTGATAAAAAGCTAGACCATTTTTACCACCACTGTTACCGCCACGACAGCACCGCACTGGCAACCTAGCCAGATCTAAGGAGTTTGGGCCCAGTCGGTAGAGGCCAATGAACAATCATAAAAGAGGATAAAGGAAATGGCTCGCAGTGAAGCAGGAATGATACCGGCACAAATGCGTGATCCAAACTACTTCCCCGGTATTATTAAGGGAACACCGCTCGGGATACAACATGTTCTGGCCATGTTTGTCAGTAACGTAACACCCGCTATTATCGTGTCTGGCGCAGCTGGATTTGGTTTTGGTGACAGCTCCAGCATGATTTACATGATTCAGATGTCAATGGTGTTTGCAGGTATTGCTACACTGTTGCAAACGATAACGATTGGCCCAATCGGCGCCAAACTACCTATCGTTCAAGGTACCAGTTTTGCGTTCATTCCCATTATGATCCCGATCGCTATCCAGTGCGGAATGCCGGCACTCATGGGCGGTATTATTGCAGGTGGTATTTTCCACTTTTTCTTGGGTACGTTTGTTGGCCGTATCCGTCATTGGCTTCCGCCATTGGTGACAGGCCTGATCGTTCTCATGATCGGTTTGTCGCTAGTGAAAGTCGGTATCCAGTACGCAGCTGGAGGCGTGCCATTGATGGGTAATCCAGAATTTGGCACTTTTACCCATTGGGGATTAGCATTGGTGGTTATCTTCGTCACTCTAGGCCTGAAATTTTTCACACGTGGCCTGTGGTCTTGTCTTTCCAAGCCGGCAAGTACGGTTTCCGGCACTGATGGTATCGTAAGATAGTGAGTAACGACAAACACAGTAGTAATCTCTATGTGCCGCAGGGCGGCTTACCTGGTCAGCATGAATTACTGACTGGGCGAGCCGTCACGACTGAAAGTTACGCAGTGATACCGCGTGGCGTGATGACCGATATCGTGACCAGTTTTCTGCCACATTGGGAGAAAACAAGGTTATGGGTGTTGGCTCGTCCAATGTCGGGTTTCTCAACCACCTTTTCGCACTATTTGATGGATGTTGGTGCTGGGGGTGGTAGTGATCAGCCTGAATCAGACGATGAGGCAGAGGGCGTGTTGTTCGTGGTAGAAGGCACGCTTAGCCTCAATGTAGATGGCAAGCAGAACGCTTTAGTTAAAGGCGGCTATGCATGGCTTGCTCCGGGTGCTGTGTGGACGTTACACAATAATAGCAATGCGCCGGTGCGGTTTCACTGGTTAAGAAAGCGTTACCAAACGGTCCATGGCCTTGAGGTACCAAGCTCGTTTGTCACTCGCGAGGAGGACAATGAGTCTATTGCCATGCCTGACACTGATGGTGCCTGGAGTACCACGCGCTTTGTTGAGCCCACTGACCTTCGTCACGACATGCACGTAAATATTGTTAGCTTTGAGCCCGGCGGCACAATCCCGTTTGCCGAAACCCACGTGATGGAGCATGGTTTGTATATGCTCGAAGGTAAAGCTGTGTATCGGCTAAACCAAGATTGGGTGGAAGTAGAAGCGGGGGACTACCTGTGGTTAAGAGCATTTTGCCCACAAGCTTGCTACGCCGGAGGGCCTGGCCGTTTCCGGTATTTGTTGTATAAGGATGTGAACCGGCATATGGATTTGCGCGGACGCATTTAGGCGCTGGTCTTCTGGATTCCCGCCTCCGCGGGAATGATGTTTCCTGACATTTTCGCTTAAGTCAGTGCCATTTAGACATAATTTACTAATAACGATCGCTTCTGTGTCATATCCTTAGCGCAAAGGATCACAAGGTACTAAAATCAAGATGGGAAAGGTAGCACCTAGGCTAGGCGTGGATATCGGTGGCACTTTCACCGATGTGGTTCTCGAAATTGGTGAGAAGCAATTTTCCACCAAAGTGCTCACTACTTATTCAGCACCGGAGGACGCGATCATTCAAGGCTTGCGTCAGGTGTGCTCTGATGCCGCCATTGAGCCCAGCGCCATTGCGCAAATTATTCACGGTACCACGCTAGCAACCAATGCCTTGATCGAAAAGCGCGGTGCTAAAACCGCGTTCATCACAACGCAGGGTTTTCGTGACGTTATTGAAATGCGTACCGAAAGCCGCTTTGAACAGTACGACTTAAACCTTAAGCTGCCAGCACCTTTGCTACCGCGTAATCGCCGGTATGTGCTTGAGGAGCGTTTGGACGCCACTGGTGGTGTGTTAATTCCGCTCAAGCGTGCCGACATAGAGATGCTCGCTGACGAGCTGGCAAAAGCTAACTACGAGAGCATTGCGGTCGGCCTGCTGCATGCCTACGCCAATGATGTACATGAACGGATGATTCACGATGTACTCAGCGAAAAGCTTAGCGACGTGATGGTGTCATTGTCATCTGAAGTTTCGCCTCAGATGCGCGAATACGAGCGGTTCAATACCACTATTGCCAATGCTTACATTAAACCGTTGATGAAGTCGTATCTCGGTCGATTGAGGGCTCGCTTGGCAGCTGAGGGCGTGCAGTGTCCAGTATTTATGATGCATTCTGGCGGGGGCATTATGTCTCTGGAAAATGCAGCTGAATTTCCTGTGCGATTGGTGGAGTCGGGTCCAGCAGGCGGTGCTATTTTCGCCGCTGATATTGCCGCAAAACACGGACTGGATAAAGTACTGAGTTTTGATATGGGTGGCACCACGGCAAAAATTTGTTTGATCAAAGATGAGACCCCAAAGACGGCGCGTGTCTTCGAAGTGGCAAGAACCTATCGTTTCAAGAAAGGCTCAGGTATGCCTATCTCCATCCCCGTTATAGACATGGTCGAAATTGGTGCGGGTGGAGGCTCATTGGCGCATGTTGATTCATTAAATCAGATACGTGTTGGGCCAGAGAGTGCCGGATCAGAGCCCGGGCCTGCGTGTTACGGACGAGGCGGAAAACGCGCTGCGGTTACTGATGCTGATTTGGTGCTAGGTAAGCTTGACCCCGATAACTTTGCTGGTGGTTCCATTAAACTCCATACGCAGAATGCAAGAGTGGCTCTTAAATCCGAACTGGGTTCCAAGTTGAATATGAATGAGACTGAGGCGGCTTGGGGGCTTGCCGAGGTTGTTGATGAGAATATGGCAAACGCTGCCCGAGTTCATGCTGTTGAAAACGGCGAAGACTTGAGCGAATACACGATGATAGCCTTTGGTGGTGCAGCACCTCTTCATGCCGCCAGGTTGTGCGACAAGCTGGGTATTGCACGATGTCTTGTTCCAAAGGGTGCAGGCGTTGGTTCTGCTATTGGCTTTCTACGTGCACCGTTTAGCTTTGAAGAGAATCGCTCCGTATTTATGCGGCTGAGCGAGTTTGATGCAAACAGTGTTAAACAGCTGTTTACCGATATGGAGCAAGATGCTACAAAATTTGTGCGTCAATGTGATGCGCAGGCTGACATACAATCAGACTTTAAAGTGTACATGCGCTATTCGGGGCAAGGCTGGGAGATACCTGTGAACCTAAGCGCTGCGCAAGTTGCTAATCCGGATGCAAAAACGTATCTGTCGCTGTTTGAAAAAGAATACGAGAACCTGTTTGGGCGAACAGTTGACAGTATGGAGGTTGAGGTATCTGTCTGGTCTGTCAATGCTTATACACAAGTATCTAAGGCACGGCTAATCAATGCGCCTGTTGCATTAAAAGTGATCAGCGGTGATTCATCGCGTGATTTGTTTGATCCTGGCTTAGGCAAGAGTGTGTCAGCTAAAACCATCGATCGGGATAGCTTGACCACGGGCGACACTGTGCAAGGCCCCTGCATTGTTACTGAAAATGAAACTGCGATTGTGGTTCACGCCAACCGTGAACTTGCCCAGCATGAGGATGGCACTCTCGACATCCGGGAAAAAACCGGTGTTGCGTTAGCGGTAAGCTCTGTTGAAGCTGGGCAGGTTGCTCATCAGGTTATGTGGAATCGGTTGATTTCGGTGGTAGAAGAGCAGGCGCAAGCACTAGTACGCACAGCATTCTCAACATCAGTTCGTGAAGCCGGTGATTTATCAGCTGGGGTTTATAACAGTGCTGGTGAGATTCTGGCACAGGCGGTTACTGGTACGCCGGGGCATGTCAATGCTATGGCCGATGCAGTGGGGCATTTTATTCGTCGTTTGGGGGCGGATAACATGCTTGAAGGTGATGTGTACCTCACCAATGACCCTTGGGAAGGCACAGGACATAAACATGACATTACTGTTGTTACACCCTCATTTTTTAATGACACCTTAATTGGTTTTTTTGCCTGCACAGCACACGTTACAGATATTGGTGGGCGTGGTTTTGGTGCTGATGCTAATGATGTTCATGAAGAGGGTTTAGCTATCCCGATCATGAAGTTTGCAGACGAAGGCGTAGTGGATTCAACACTTGTACATATTATCCGAGCGAATGTAAGAGAGCCAAACGAGCTGTTAGGTGATATCTATGCGTTGGCTTCGTGCAATGAGATTGGTCATCGCCGTTTGATAGAAATGCTCAAAGAATTTGGCTTAAGCGAGCTACACAGTATTTCCGACTTTATCCTGAGCAGCTCAAGAAAAGCCACGCTAAAGCGCATCAATGCACTTAAGCCGGGTAGCGCTTCAGGTGAGATGCGTATTGATGGTTACTCGCAGCCAGTTGATCTAAAAGTTAAGCTGACCATTAAAAAAGACGCCATTATTAGTGACTGGGAAGGCACTAGCGGACTGGATAAAAAAGGTATAAACGTACCTCTTGTGTATACCAAGGCGTATGCGTGCTACGCATTGAAGTGTGCCATCGCACCAGACATTCCCAACAATGCCGCCTCACTTGAACCGTTCAAGATAGTGGCACCGACAAACTCTATCGTTAACGCGGTATCACCAGCCCCCGTTGCTTTGCGTCATGTGATTGGGCATATGGTGCCCGACACGGTATACAACGCGCTTGAAAAACTACTACCCGGTGTTGTGCCTGCTGAAGGTGCAGGGTGCTTATGTAATTTTCAAATGTCACTACGACCACGCACTGACAAGCCGGCTCCCGACCATGCTGTGCGGCGTGAAGTATTGACCTTTAACTCAGGTGGCTCTGGTGCCCGTCCAACGCTGGATGGTATGAGTGCAACGGCATTTCCATCAGGTGTGATGACGATGCCAGTAGAGGCGACTGAACAAGTGGGGCCAGTCATTATCTGGCGTAAAGAGCTACGGGCTGATTCTGGAGGTGCTGGAGAGTTTCGCGGTGGCTTGGGTCAGTATATGGATGTGGGTGCGCGTGAAGGGCATGAATTTGATATCTCGGCTATGTTTGACCGCGTTGATCATCCGGCTCTTGGTCGCAACGGAGGCCAACCGGGTGGCGCAACAACCCTTGTGCGTAGCGATGGTGAAGCCATGCAGGGAAAAGGCAAACAGTTCATACCTCATGGTGTCAGAGTTGAGATGGCGTTTCCTGGCGGTGCGGGGTACGGCAAGCCATCTGATCGAGATATACAGGCAGTTAAGCGTGATATTGCTATGGGCTACATCACAGCTGAACATGCCACGGAACACTACAATCTCTGCGCAACAGAGGCGGCAGAGATCATTCAAAAATCAACACGAGGAGAGAGCTGATGGCTATCAGCGCAATGCAGGGTACCCCTGAACAATCGTCTTACGACATTGTGATTATTGGTGGAGCCATTATGGGCTCCTCTACTGCATGGTTTTTAACCGAAAACAAAGACTTTAACGGTACCGTGCTTGTAATAGAAAAAGATCCTAATTATGAGTTCTGTTCCACAGCTCATACTAACTCATGTATGCGCCAACAGTTCAGTACTGAATTGAATGTTCGCGTATCCCAGTTTGCTGCTGACTTTGTTAAAAACATCCGCAGTTACATGGGCAATGATGAACGCGTTCCAGAGCTGTCTATTCGCTCTTTTGGATACATGTATCTAGCTGACAATGAAGGTTTTGCCAATGTACTCAGAGAGAGTCAGAAGGTACAACTCGAGGCAGGTGCTGCAACACAACTTATGAGCGCAGACCAGATCAAAAAACAGTACCCATTTTACAACGTCGATGATGTTGTGCTGGGCTCTATCAATACAGTTGACGAGGGATACTGGGATGGTGCTGCCGTGTTTGAATGGTGGCGTAGGCAGGCGCGTGAGCGTGGTGTTGAATACATATCGAACGAAGTGGTTGCTATCACTAAGAGCACAAACGGTACAAAGGTAGAGAGTGTCACCCTAGCCTCGGGTGAAGTTATAAGCTGTGGCCAGCTCTTGAACGCTTCAGGCCCCCGTGCTGCACGCACAGCTAAGATGGCAGGCATTGAATTACCTGTTGAGCCACGTAAGCGCTTTTCATGGATATTCAAAGCTGAACATCCGCTTGATCAGGATCTGCCTCTAACTATTGATCCATCCGGTGTGCATTGTCGTGAGAATGGGGGAGGGACTTACCAATGTGGTGGCCATGCAGACGTTGATCCAGCCGTTGATTTTGAAGACTTTGCCATGGACCAATCACTATGGGAAAACCATGTCTGGCCTGTGCTGGCAACGCGCATTCCGCAATTCGAATCGATCAAGCTGACCAATGAATGGGGTGGCCACTACGCCATGAATACGTTTGATCACAATGCGATCATGGGGCCACACACTGAAGTAGAAAACTTCGTGTTTCTTAATGGCTTCTCAGGTCATGGCTTACAACAATCGCCGGCTATGGGGCGTGGCACCGCTGAGTATCTAACCCATGGTGAATACAGGAGTTTGGACTTATCACCGTTCAATTTTGAGCGCATAGTCAATAAAGCCCCGATCATAGAAAAGGCGATTATTTAGTTTGTTATTCCCACTAATCTAGAACGTCATTCCCCGAAACTTAGAATATTATTCCCGCGCAGGCGTGAACCCAGCGTTTGTATAGCAAGTTTGCCAATGTGTCGTGGTTGACAAGCTAAAGTCAGAGTCATTTAACAAAGTTCTTTAAATACACCACTATGAAAAAACTCGTACTAACTGGCGCACTAGGCCGACTCGGCTCCTACCTGCGAGAACCATTATCCAAGATGTGTGATGAGTTTGTATCCACAGATATCCTAGATGCACCTGCAAAGTTGCATGCTAATGAAACGTACGTCAAAGCAGACATCACTAGCCTTGATGCTATGGTTGAGCTGTTAGAAGGTGCAGACATGGTTATCCATTTCGCAGCAATTGGCGATGAAGCACCGTTTGAGACATTGTTAGGTCCGAACTTTATTGGTGCCTACAATATCTGGGAATCGGCATTTCGCAATAAGGTACGACGCGTAGTTTATGCATCATCCATTCACGCAGTGGGCATGCACAAGAAAACTGATTTTATCGGTATCGATGCTCCGCATAAGCCAGATACCTTTTACGGCCTAGCCAAATGCTTCGCTGAAGATCTAGCTAGCATGTACTGGGACAAGCGCGGCGTAGAATCTGTGTGTATGCGTATTCTGTCTTGTGCACAAGTAACGAACCCGCGAGCAGTTGGTACATGGCTGTCTTATGACGATCTGATTTCATTAGTACAACGTTCAATCGACACACCCATTACCGGCTTCTCCGTGGTCTATGGTGTATCAAACAATGACCGTGCTCCCGTGGACAATGCGAAAGCCCAACACCTGGGCTATCAGCCGAAAGACAATGCTGAGCAATTTGCACAAAGCATTTTTGCTGAAGCTGGAGCACTTGACCCGCTAGATGCAGGCAATGCGCATCACGGAGGACCATTTGCCTCGGTTGAGCTTGGCCATAGTGGGGTTGCTGCGTTGAATTTGAATAGTGATGATGTGGCTAAGTCTTGATATCTAGCTCTCATCATTAGCGCAGCTAAATAAGCCGTCAAAATCACTTTCATAGATTGGTCTGATGGATATTTCTTTGCCTTTGAGCGTCGGTTGGATGCTAAAGCTGTGTGCCATGTACTCGGCTCGATCATTGATGATTGTACCGCTTGATTCAAAGTGTCGTCACAGCGAGTTTTAAATAGGACTATCCGCCGGCTAGGGTTCTGAGCAGGATACACGTGTATCCTCTGAACTAGTATTTGCGTGAATCAAGTGGTAAATACACGCTGCATAAAGACACTATATGGATCATGGATGTAGTCAGCAAATGGCTCGCAATCTACAAACCCATGTCTCGCATATAGCTTGCGAGCTGTTGCAAAAGCATCCGGCGTTCCAGTTTCAAGCAACAGGCGCTTTAGATTGCGTTGCTTCGCCACCGTAATGATGTGGTTCAATAGCAGTTGCGCAACACCTTTGCGCCGATGTGCTGTGGCAGTCTTCATTGATTTTATCTCCGCCGACTCTGCGTCGAGCATTTTAATGGCACCGCAGCCAAGCAGAGCACCATTGTCTCTTACAGTCCAGAAAGTGATCTCTGGTGCAGCAATAGCCTCTATATCGAGAGCGTGTACACTTTCTGGAGGAGAGTGCGTGCGCATATCTTGAAGATGCTCAAGTAGCAGTGCATGAATATCAGCGGTTCGCGGATCCTCTTCCTGTATTTCCATTGACTCACTGCCTTTTGTGTCAGTAAAAATGTCAGT
>JALZWO010000078.1 GCA_023300375.1 Granulosicoccus sp.
ACCACACCCCTGACGGATACCGATATAGGTGGTATAAATTACGTCACTGCTATTGAAGAATTCTTCAGCGACACGAATAAAACACGGGGCACCGAATGACTTCAAGGTTCATTGGTAAATCTACATACCGATTCCCAACAAAAACAGCCTTAGTGGTGGTTCTTTATACAAGCTTCTGCCACGTTTCACTGGCAACTGCTGCCCAGAGCATTTCCTTGGGACCAAGGCCTTTGTACTTAACAGATCAACTGACTGACGGTGAGTTAAAAACAGAACTGCTTTCGTGTGACCTAAACGGTATCCAACCCAGTACATTTTCTATTGGTCATCGCGGTGCCCCGTTGCAGTTCCCTGAGCATACAAAAGAGTCGTATATAGCCGCAGCGCGCACGGGCGCAGGTATTGTCGAATGCGATGTCACTTTTACCAGTGATCGTGAACTTGTCTGCCGACACTCGCAGTGCGACCTCGCAACAACCACTAACATTCTGTCAACGCCGTTAGCTGAAAAATGTAGCATGCCACCAGATTATAACGCCAAGCTTCCGTTTGAAGAGGTCCGATGCTGCACATCAGACATAACGCTTAAAGAATTCAAATCTCTAACAGGCAAGATGGATGCAGGCAAAGCAACAGCCACAACCTTAGATGAATACTTGAATTCCACTGCATCCTGGAGGACGGATTTATATGCTCATGAGGGCACCTTGCTATCACATGCAGAAAGCATCCAGCTATTTGATGAGTTGGGTGTAGGTATGACACCTGAACTTAAAGCAGCATTAGTCCCTCTTCCATTTGATGGCGATTACACGCGTAATCAACAAGCCACACAAATGTTGCAAGAATACCGTGATGCCAAAATTGATCCTTCACGAGTCTGGCCGCAGTCGTTTGAGGAAACCGATATTGCACACTGGATCAATACAGCCCCGGATTTTGCCTCTCAGGTGGTGTACTTAGACGATCGTTACAACGAGTCTGGTTTCAATGCTCTGGACAAGACAACTTGGACACCCACCATGGGTCAACTAAAAGAAAGTGGAATTCAGTACTTAGCCCCTCCTCTATGGATGCTGGTCACACTGAATAAAGCAGGGAAAATGGTTCCGTCGCCCTATGCCCAAGCGGCCACGGCAGCACAGCTTAAACTGATCGCTTGGTCGCTCGAACGCTCCGGCCCCATACACGTCAACAACGGTGGCTGGTATCACCAAAGTGTTGCTGCAGCCATGCAAAACGACGGTGATGTCTTGGTTCTTCTGGATGTGCTAGCAAAAGATGTGGGCGTTGAAGCCGTATTTTCAGACTGGCCTGCTACCACCAGCTACTACGCTCACTGCCGACTGTAAAATTGATATGACTACGAGTGCTACAACTGATACGGCAAGCTGTGGATCGGTGTAGCCAGAGTAGATACTGTCAGTTACCGCCTTTGTTACTACTTCTCATTTCGATCGCACTTCTTACAATCGAGCTGTAAATCTAAGTGCCTGCTCCTGCCATCTTCTGTCTCAACCCAGGGCCGGTTAATCCACGGAGGATTATGACGCACATGTTGGCCATGTCCACACGCCAGCCTGGCAGCCCAGTCGCCAAATTCATCCTGATAAAAACTAATAATCTTTTGTAGCACAGTAAATCCACTGTATTGAAAATTAACCCATTGCTAAACAGACGATTCGGCTTGCTCACCAATCAAATCGTTCATTACAGTTAAGAACTCCATGACTTCTTCCTTAGTGTTGTAATGACACATAGACACTCGAATACAACTGTCCATCTGCAAAGGGTCAAGAATGTTGCCTGAATAATGATCGGCCTTACGCAGATGTGTTCTGATTCCCTTATTGTTGAGTTCTTTAACAATATCAACCGAAGGGATATTGTTAGCAGCGAAAGAGACAAGACCTTCCCGCATTGGATTATCCACACCACCTATCAATGTTAGATTTTCAAGATCAGCCAACCCTTTTAGATTACCCTCTCCGTTGATCATAGTATTCACCAGTGCTTTTTCGTGCTGCATAATGGCCGCAGCGGCTGAATTGAATTTGCTCTGTCGATCAGCGTCGCTACCTGCACCTGTGCGCTCTCCTAACCATTCAAAATAATTGATAACGTCTGATACGGTTGCATAGGCTCCAGAATCACGGGTACCCATTTCCCAGTTATCAGCAGGACCATCAATCAAGTTATTGTGTGGCACGCTAGATAAAGCATCAGATACCCAGGCTACACCATAGCCATGACGTGAAAACATTTTATAAGGTGAGATGACATAACCATCAACGTTATATTTCTCAAGATTAATACCGCCATGCGCTGCATGTTGTATTCCATCAACAATAATCAGGCAAGCTGGTGCAACGGCACGAATCGCTTTAACACACTGCTCCACATCGACACTCATTCCAGTTACCGGCGAGGTATGTAGTAGCGTGGCTACCACGGTTTTGTCGGTCACTGCCGCAGCAAAAGCATCGGCAGTAACAGTGCCAGTTGCATCATCATGATTAACAAGCACATGCTCATGCCCTGCTATTTTTGCCCAACGATCGCAGGCCGAGCGCGTCGCGGGGTGTTCAAGTGTTGATCCAAGCACAACACCACCTTTCTCTACACCCAAACAGGCGTTCATGATTAATCGAAAGAGTAATTCGGTCCCTGACTCTCCTACAAAAAACTGACCTTGCTTGGCATTCATGAACACGCGCAAGTCATCCTTGGCACGGTTGATCACATTGACTAGTTCATGACTACCAGGATTATCACGGCCCTGATTATCTGGAATAGCCGCGTATTGCGTGGAGGTTTCAACGACTGATTTAAGCGTCAGTGCACCACCTGCATTTTCAAAAAATACACGTTTCCCCTGCACAGGACACTCATTTACCTGAGCAAAGCGGTCACGAACTTCCTGCAAGAGTGATGGATCAATAGTGTGCACAAGACTCTCCTACGCCAGTGGCAGTAGTGCTAATGTAATGAAAGGAAAAGCAACCAATAGGATAACGCGAAGCAAATCTGTTGTAACAAAATAAATGACGGCTTTGTAGGTTTCCACAATGGGTGTTTGCTTATCCATGGAATTGATCACGAACAAATTCATACCTACCGGTGGTGTTATCAAGCCTACCTCTACAACAATCAAAACCAGGATGCCAAACCAGATAGCTGTGTGTTCTATATTCGCACGATTAAGCGATCCTTGACTCACCCCACGCAGTCCAAGCTCTCGTGCAACTTCGCGTGACAATTCCTGACCACTGGCCAACAGTCCTTGTGATTTTTGCAGTAGATCAGAGGGTAGTTCGGCTCCATTGGCTATAAGCACATCGAGACGTGCACTTTGCAACTGCGCCATTGAGATCAGGCCAAAATCCAGTTCTTGAACGATAGGCCAGAAGATGGGAATGGTTAACAGGATCATGGACAAGCTATCCATAAGACAGCCAAGCAAAAGGTAGAAAACCAGGATAAGTATTAACACCACTATAGGGCTGTAGCCGCTGGTAGCCACCCACGCAGCCGCTTCTTGCGGCAGCTGGGTTAACGCTAAAAATCCATTGTAGAACGCTGCTCCGAGCACAATGAAGAAGATCATGCCAGACGCTTTTGCGGTGATATAAAAACTCTCAGATAGTGAAGCCCAGTTGAGACTACCCACTGCCAACGCAATCAAGCCTGTCCCCAAAGCACCTACCGCTGCCCCTTCAGTGGGCGTAAACCAGCCTAGGTAGATGCCGCCAACGACCAACAAAAACACCACCAACACTGGCCAGACGGCAAACAAGGCTTTAAACCTATCGGCGTACGGCAAACGTGGGCAGATCCCTGCGGAGTCCGGATTGATACGCACGTAAACTGAAATGGCAAGCATATAGCCAATAGCTGCCAAAATTCCGGGAATAAACGCTGCGAGGAACAGCTTTGCAATATTCTGTTCAGTCAAAATGGCATAGATGACTAACACCACAGAAGGTGGAATAAGAATGCCAAGGGTGCCACCTGCCGCCAGTGTTGCCGTTGCAAAACCGCCTGAGTAACCGTATCGACGCAACTCAGGAAGAGCCACTCGGCCCATTGTGGCAGCAGTGGCTAGTGAAGAGCCACAGATGGCACCAAAGCCTGCGCAGGAACCTACTGCCGCCATCGCCACCCCGCCTTTGCGATGCCCAAGCCAACTTTCAGCAGCTTTGAATAGGGCCTGACTCATCCCCCCCAGAGTTGCCAGCTGCCCCATTAGCAAGAACATAGGGATGATGGATAAGGAGTAGCTGGAGAATGTCGTGAAGGTTTCAGACTTCAATCGAGCAAAAGGTATCTGGCTATCGCCAGTCACCAGAATTAATCCAAAAAAACCGGTGAGGAACATGGCCAAACCAATGGGCACACGTAAGAAAACAAGCGCTAAGAGCGCTGGGAAAGACAATATTCCGATCAACAAGTCGCTCAATGTGCTACTTCCGAATCCTGCGCCAAAAGAGTACGCCCAGATAGCAGTTCAATGAAACGACAAACAGAAATATATAAAGACACAAGCGCGGCCACCCACGCTCCGGGAACACTGATGGCATAACCCCACCAAACCGGATACTCCAGCAAAAACGAGGTTTGTCCCGATGCTCGTTTGCTTTCCATGCCAGCGTACAGCTGTATGGCGACTAGAAATAACACAGCGGTGAAAACGAGTTCAATCAGGCAACGAATAAAGTGATAAACGGCAGGTGGCAATTGGTTGGTAAAAACATCCACCGAGGCGTGCGAACCACTGAGTTGACACAGTGGTAAAAATGCAAAAATGGCGAAGGCCATACCTGCCTCCACTAATTCAAAATCGCCGTTTATTGGCCCAAGACCAGTGTTAATCATTGTGCCTGCGAGCATAGGCATAACACTCTGCACAGGTTCGCTGTGCAGAACTGTGTTGATAAGCCTGCCACTAATTGAAAAGCATGTTAAAACCACCAAACCACTCAATACCAGCCCACCCAACAAAGCAAAAAAGTGGGCTACTGCAGAAACAAGCTTATACATAGCGCTTGGCGGTAAACATCAACGACGTATTACAAAAAATGTCAGCGGAGTTACATCTCTGCCGTCACACCTAGACATTCACCTTGCATCAAAGCTTTAGCTTCATCAATGAGTTTTTGACCATCAAGATCTCTTTCAGCTAAGTCAGCAACCCACGTGTCGTAGATTGGATTAACCAAAGCTTGCCATTCGCTAGTGTCAGTGACAATGAAAACTTCGTTGCCGTTTTCTACTGCAAATTCTCTAGCGGGTCCATCTGCATCAGCCTGAGTGCCACCAGCGAATATCGAGAATTCCAGTCCAGAGTTGTCATCGACCACAGTTTGTAAATCGGCTGGAAGTGATTCATAAACGTCTTTATTCATAGCGAGTACAAATCCTAAGTTGTACAACGCAGGCCCTTCGAATTCGGTGTGAAAATCAACCAATTCTGGAATCTTTAAAGCCGTAGTCACTTCCCAAGGAATGGTGGTTCCATCAATCACTCCTTTGGACAATCCTTCCGGTATAGCAGGTACGGGCATTCCTACAGGCGTAGCACCGGCTAGCTCCAGCAACTGGTTGGCCATGCGTGAGCCACCGCGGATTTTCATACCTTGTAAATCACTGGGCTTTTCCACAGGTTCAGCGGTATGCAGCATGCCGGGGCCATGCACCCACGTGCCCAGGATTTTCACGGCTGCAAATTCTGTATCTTGCATGTGATCTTCAAACAGATTCCAGTATGCGCAAGATGCAGCGCGAGCATCTTCGGTCATGAAAGGTAATTCGAAGACCTCGGTTGAAGGAAAGCGTCCGGGCGTGTAGCCCACTACAGTCCAAACAATGTCTGCAACACCGTCGATCACCTGATCCATGAGTTCTGGAGGGGTTCCACCGAGCTGCATGGACGGGAAGCGATCAATCTTGATTCGTCCATCGGACGCAGACTCTATTTTGTCTGCCCAAACGTCTAGAATTTTTGCTGGGACATTTGCTTGAGCTGGCAAAAATTGATGCAGCTTGAGTGTCACATCCTGAGCCGATGCACCCGTTGACACAACCGCCAACACACTCGCTACCGCTAGTGGATGAAGTATTGATTTTAATTTGGACATTTTCTCTCTACCCTGCGCTGGTCGGTTAAAGCGTTATGTGTATACCGACTTTTGATTAATATGAATCACCAAATCAGATTACCACAACCCTCGCCTAACCGAAGATCAATTGCATGAACATCGAATTTCGAAAGCCTGAACGCAGAGATTGAGGAAACCAGCGAACTTATCTCATGCAGGAAATTACTCACGATCAACTCCAGCGGGTGTCTTTCATGCGTTCATCAATCATCTACACAGGTTCGCGCTCGTTGTTTGCACGAATGTCGGCAATTAGCCTCATGAGCACCTCTGTGATCACTTGTTCATCCATTTGCACGCTCTGTCTAAATCACATAAGCTATTCGTGACTGGCTAGAGATCAGCTTGCAATTCCATTGCCTTGGCGTTTCTAGTACCCCAACATCCGAATACTAAAATGCACCAAAAAGCTAATACTATTTCATTATCTGCTTTACAAACTCTGGTAAATCTAGAGCATTTCCCGATCACTCAAGCGGCGTTCCAAGCCAGTAGTAAACGTGAATTAGATGACAATGGTGTATTGGTTCTTCCTGGGTTTCTGCTACCAGAAGCTATAGGCAGCGTTGTTAAAGAAGCGCACCAGTGTAAAGATAAGGTGTATTACACGAGTAGTGATCACAATATTTACTTGGAACCCACTGACCCAAACTATGCGCTAACTCATCCGCGAAATCGCAAAGTGAGGTCCTCCAAAGGTTGTATCACTACAGATCAAATTCCTGAAGGTTCACCGCTGATTTCGCTGTATCAGAATGCAGAATTCAGACGCTTTCTTTGTGCTGTACTCGATGAATCTGAGCTACATGAGTACGCCGATCCTCTTTCAGCCATTAATCTCCATTATGCC
Source organism: Granulosicoccus sp. (assembly GCA_023300375.1). Taxonomy (GTDB): domain Bacteria; phylum Pseudomonadota; class Gammaproteobacteria; order Granulosicoccales; family Granulosicoccaceae; genus Granulosicoccus. The sequence continues at coordinate 7,009 of JALZWO010000078.1, forward strand.
TCTGAAGGTCAAGAGCTGGGTTGGCATTTCGACAACTCGGCCTTTGCCGTTACACTGCTAGTTCAGAAGCCAGACGCTGGAGGCGTCTTTGAGTATGTGAAGGATGCGCGTGATGCCGATGTGGCTGAAATGGGCTACGCTCAGGTAGAGCAAATCCTCGATGGCGAAATGCCCGTGCAGTCGTTATCTATGGATGCCGGTGCACTGGTGCTGTTTCGTGGTCGTAATTCCATTCATCGAGTCAGTCCAACTGAAGGTCCAACCACAAGGTTACTGGCTGTTTTAGCTTACAACACAGCTCCGGGCATTGCTTTAACCGAATCTGCCCGAATGACATTTTTTGGTCGGTTAGAGTAACGGCGTAGCCGTAAATTTTTACCGCATGCTATCCCCAAAACCTGTTGATGCGATGCTCACAACCGAGGGACTGAACCCTGATCATCCTAGTTCAAAGCCTGTTTGAGCAACTAACAGGCTTTTACAGTTGGGTGAGTCGGCAGATGCCCCCTGCGTCAGAATTGTTGACCTCTACCCTCAGGTAGACTCTTAGAATTAGCAGGGAGCGGTCAACAAGGAAATTATGAGTTACTCACCAGAGCGTCGTGAAGCAGTCTTGAAGAAGATGCTACCCCCAAACCAAAGATCTATACCCCAGCTAGCCAGAGAGGAAGGCATTGCCGAACCAACCCTGTACGCTTGGCGCTCCAAAGCCATAAGTGAAGGTCGCCATTCAAACAATACTCCAGAAGGTTGGAGCTCTCGTGACAAATTCAGCGCGGTACTTGAAACAGCCACTATGAGCCAGGCAGTGGTTGCTGAATATTGTCGAAGTAAGGGCATTCATACTACGTAGATCAGCGCCTGGCGATAGGCGTGTATGCAAGCCAATGACTGGGAACGAGAAAGCAACACACAACTCAAATTTGCTACCAAGGCTGCTGATAAACGCACCAAGCAGTTGGAGCGTGAGCTGTTGCGAAAAGACAAGGCACTCGCGGAGACAGCGGCTTTGCTGGTTTTGCGGGGAAAGCTCAATGCGCTGTGCGGGGAGGACGAGGACGTATGATCGGACTCGAACAGCGACAACACACCGTGCTAGTTATTGACGAAGCCATTGCGGCTGGCTGCGGTGTTGCCAAAGCCTGCAAAGAGGCGGGTATTGATAGACGTACCTTTCGTCGATGGACGGCGGCAGGCGTAACTGTTGTGTTCGCAGATGCACGGCCTGAGGCTATTCGTCCAACACCGTCCAATCGTTTTTCGGATGAGGAACGAGCCGTTGTTCTGACAACGTGTCACGAGCCACGATTTGCCGATGTACCGCCTAGTCAAACAATACCCGTACTAGCAGATGAAGGTATCTACTAGGGATCTGAATCCACCTACTATCGTATTCTTCACGAAGCGAATGAGCAGCATGAACGTGGCCGTGCTCGTCAACGCACTAGCAGGCCAATTAGCACTCATTGTGCGACAGGCGCTAACCAGTTATGGTCGTGGGACGTGATATTCCTAGGGTCTCCAACACGTGGTATTTACTACTACCTGTACATGGTAATGGATATCTGGAGTCGCAAGATAGTAGGCTATGAAGTGTACGAATCAGAGACTGGTGAGCTTGCAGCGGAACTGTTTGATCGTACCGTGTTGGCGGAAGGCTGCAAAGCGCAAGGTGTCGTGCTTCATTTTCGATAGCGGGTCGCCACAACGCTCCAGCACGCTACGCACATAGCTTGATGCACTGGGGTTGCGTACCTCATTCAGTCGTCCTAGAGTATCCAACGATAATGCTTTTTCTGAAGTATTGTTCCGCACCACAAAGTATCGACACAACTTTCCTGAACAAGGTTTCAAAACGGTTGAAGATGCACGCGTCTAGGTTCTTGGATTTGTTCGTTGGTACAACAATGAACACCGACACAGTGCCATCAGGTTTGTTACACCGACGCAGCGGCGACGGACGTGATGTAGAGATTCTGGCTAACCGGCAACAGCTCTACAAGCAAACCAAAGAACGCAATCCACTCCGTTGGAGTGGCAAGACACGAAGCTGGATACGTCCGGTACAGGTATGGCTGAATCCCGCAATGAAAACTGACAAACCAGACGAAGAACTTAAAGAAACCGCATAGGTAAATCGGTCAACTATCTTGACAACTCCCGGATGGGTCCATTCTTAATGGTCTACTTTGCACGTTTTTTTCGATGGGAAACAACAACTATTCCCTTGGATTAACGTAGGTATCTGACTTAAGCTCAGCTCTCCAGTGACTCTGTCCGGCTTTGTTAGGCGTTCTCGGGCAACAACTCAACGGGGGTAAGCCAGCCAGTGCTCGTCAATTCGAACGATCACAACCATTGTCTGCTACCTAGATGCTGATTATGCCTGTATGTCTGTGTAGGAGAGAGAGAGAAAAATGCCTGTGAGTAAATAGAATATATTAAATCCATAAACTATTGATTTATAGATTTTTTACTATTTTTCAATGCAGTTTTTATTGTCTAATACTTCCTCTTTTTTAAAATTTCACAGTCAGTCATCAGTTTTAAATTAAGAGTTTCAGTGCTGTAAATTCATCTTTTTTGTTCAGCGAAAAACCAACGCATTAATAACCTGCAATTTGTTTGAGGTTATCTCTGTTTGATCACTCATTACGGTAATCCATGTCGCCCAAACATTGACTCTTAACTGGAATTGAGCGATTGTTACTGCCGACGCGCAGACCCACGACCTGTTCAAGATAGGCTAGCATATTTGATGGACTGCACACCTTGGAGGGTATACACTTTGCGCATGTTTTACACCACAAATTTCAAGCGATATCTCGCTGAACTCGTTTTGTTTGCCTTTCTGGTGTTCATCGGGCTTGCAGTGAATAGCCAGACCCTCATTGCGTTGGGCATACTGGTTCTATGTCATTGTCTTCCCTCGCTCGTGCTCTCCACTCTCAGGCAGCGTACAGAGGTCAACCAGAACAACATTCCTACTTATTACTCAAACGGATATTGCAGTTTCCGAGAGAAGGAAATCGTTGATTTAATCAGCAGCGCGCTTATGATCGGCGTGTCTGTGGGGCTACTTGCTCTATCGCTTCAAAAGCTCACATTTTTTCCTTTGAGCGACGCTCACAAAACAACCATACTAGGCTTGGCGTACATCGCGTGTGAACTCAGCATCTACATTTTTGTCAGTTTGACATCTAAAAACTCACCGCTAAAGAAGCCTAGAAAATCACGAGTAATACGCATTCTTGTTGCCTTCTTGGTCATAGTCATAGCCCACATCGAGCACCAGTTGCTGCAGGAACTGATAGATACCGTTGCCGGGTTGAGTGTCTTAGGCTATGTTCTGTACCACTCGCTGAGGCAATTGGCGGTCGTCGCATTAAAGAATATTCACTACGCCCCGCGCGGAATAGATGTGGAAGACGTAAGACTTTTCCTCTTGGAAATGCCGGGCGTTGTCGGAGTGAGCAAAATCTTCTTTCGCCGGGTCAGCGAGGTTGAGCACGAATTAGGAGTTCAGCTATCCATGGAACACTACTTACGCCTAAACGCGGGATCAGGCGTATTGAGAGAAAGAATTAAGCAGCAAATCCAGACCGAATTTGGGGTTTCCGGGGTCACTATGGAGCTGCAGTGGACAAAGCTCAAAAAACAAAATCAGCCCGATTCGATGACAGAGCGAGCCCGTAAGCTTAATACCAATCTGAGACCTCAGTCAGATTATGACCCTGAAAATAGCGTTATCGTGCTAGGGCATCAATCGTAGGACAAGCGTCTTGCCTCGGCGAAAGTGCGAATCAGTTTGGCTTCGAGCTTGCTTGCACTTACCGTAGCAGAAGCCTCAGGATGGGCTTCTCGATTTCACGAACCACGCAAGCTGTAACAGGAGTGGTGTCACAATTGAGAAACATTTTGAACAAACCGTATCTGTAAACGGTTATTTGTTGCTTACCCGTTGTTCAGGCTTTTAAGAAATCACCGCTATCCTTTAGATACCACTAATGGATGTAATGGGTGAATGTCGCCTGACGAAACAGAAAATGATGATGTACCTCGCGTCGATTTGACATCGGATAGCGAGAGTAACATTCTGTTTGGTCAATTGCTGATAAAGGGCGACTACATCGATGAACAAACAATAAAAAGTACAAGCCGCATAATGCAGAAGCTCGGTGGCGAGCAAACACTATTCAAAATTCTTGAAAAACGAGGCACACTAACCCGCGAAAATCTTCTAGATTGCATTCGTGTACAACAACAGCCAGACATCTCTATGGGGATGCTGTTACATCAGCTTGGAGAGATAACTCGAGGACAGTGGCAACAGGCTGAACAACTCCGCACACACTCGGGCGACTTTAACCACATTGGCGAGATTCTTGTCGGCAAGCAAATGCTGCGCGAAGATCAGTACACAGAGGCAAATGCTGCTCTCACTGGCTATCTTTACGAGGAGCCCGACATTGGTGAATGCGATAGCCTTCTGCTTAAAAACCTACCTATCAAGACGTGCAAGGTGTTTGGCTTCTTCCCCATACGTCGTGTTGATAGCAGCATAATTGTAGCGTTTGAAAACCCTGAACTAGAAGACGCTCAGACTGAAGCTGCTCGATGTTTTAATACCACTGTCGAAGCGGTATTGTGCTCGGCTACAGCCCTGCGCCGAGCTTTTGCTGCTTATGAGCGGCAAGCTGCACCTAAGACTGACGCTGAAAAATTAGTGGTTAAAGAGGGTTCAGCCAGCGCCTGGGTGAACAACATTCTAAGAAATGGGGTTGAGTTATCAGCGAGCGATATTCACATTCAGCCTACCAGTGACTTTGTGCGGGTAAGATACCGAATCGACGGTACTCTTCGTGACCATGATCATCTCCCTCTTGAACAACTTGAGGCTATGGTGTCTAGGTTGAAGATTATGGCGGAAGCAGATATCGCCGAACGCCGCAAACATCAAGATGGTCGTATAGATTTCGAAAACCCAGAAACAGGTGCAATATCTGAGCTGCGGGCATCGTTTTTTATCACCATTAATGGCGAAGCCGTGGTGCTTAGAGTGCTACGCAGCGACAACCGCATTGTTGAACTAAAAGATATAGGAATGGGGGACAAAACGCTCGAGCAGTTTCACAAACAAGCTTTGCAAGCTCCTAACGGGGTCATCATTGTCACGGGCCCTACAGGCTCAGGCAAGACATCCACACTCTATAGTTGTGTTCAGCATTTGAACAATGACACAACCAGCATCATCACCGCAGAAGACCCTGTTGAGTTTCAGGTTGACGGAATCTCTCAATGCTCAATAAATCCCAAATTAGGTAGAACCTACGAAGACTCGCTTAAATTCATCGTCAGACAAGATCCTGATGTCATTGTACTGGGCGAGATACGTGACGCCTCATCAGCCACCAGTGCTATTCAAGCATCGCTAACAGGCCATAAGGTGTTGACCACATTTCACGCAGAAGACACTATTGGCACCTTATTAAGATTGATGTACATGAATATCGAAAGGTTTTTGATTGCATCAACCATATCTTGTGTAATGGCGCAGCGACTAGCGAGGAAAGTATGTTCAAGCTGTGCGCAACCAGTCAAGCCTAAGTCTGCAGAACTCAAACTGCTTGGATGGTCGCTAGATTCATTTCACGGTGGAAATTTTCGTGAAGGAGCCGGATGCGAACACTGCGAATTCACGGGTTACAAGGGTCGAGTTGCAATATTTGAAGTACTCATACCAAATGCGGCGGTAAGGGACTCCATTCTGGAGAGTAACAACGCTACTGATATTAGGCGTATCAGTCAAGAATCAGCCGGATTGGTCACCTTACTAGAACACGGGCTTGTAAAGGCCTCACGTGGCGAGACATCATTAGCAGAGGTTATCCGGGTACTGCCGCGATTAACCCCACCAAGACCATTATTAGAAATAATTCGATTAACAGGAATTCGACAATGAATGACGCTGTACCTCTTATCAATTTAATCGATGAACGACTTGCCTCAGGTAATGTTGAGCTACCTGTGCTCGATGAAACGGCAGCTACGATTCACAAGAAGGTTAGTGAGAATTCTATTGATGCTGAGGGCATCGTATCGCTTCTTGAGCAAGACCCAATACTGGTATCAGAAATACTGCGAATGGCAAACTCAAGTTTTTTTGCGGGTTTGAGCGAAGCACGGAATTTAAAAGAAGCAACGGTACGATTGGGGAATAAGCAGATAGCCTCAATCGTTATGTCAATTAGCCAAAAGCGTATGTACAGCGCTTCAGCAGGCTTGTTTCAAACTCGATTGAGACAGCTCTGGATGCACACATCTGTGGTCTCATTAGGTGCACGCTGGCTCGCCAATTCCCTAGGATATCGCACGTTGGCAGATGAAGCCTTTGTCGCAGGTTTACTGCATGATGTAGGAAAGCTGTCACTGCTTCGAATTATTGAAGATCTTGCTCAAACTGAGAGTACGAATTTATCAGACGAAGTGGTCGGTGCCACTTTACTACAGCTAAATACGAGCCACGGTGCGAAGCTGTTGAAGATGTGGAATTTACCAGACGCTTTCGTTAGCGTTGTAGACCAGTTGGATGCCAAGCAGTTCGATGAAAATAATCTGACTTTAGTGATAGTCCGCTTGGTCGACAAAGCCAGCGCAGTAGAGGGGTTTAGTGATTTTCCAGACCCTACTCTAGCGCTTGAAAGCTTGCCAGAAACAGAAATACTCAACCTTTCCGATGTTGATATTGCAGAACTTCGCATTGTTATAGAAGACGCAGGCAGCGGGACGAAACAGGCGGCTTAGCCATTCAATTTTTAGCCTTTTAACTTGGTGTGCAGTTGACGGTTTCTTATTGAAACCGTCAACTGCGGTTTTACCAAAGTTTAAGCGAGCAGATCAAACCGATCTGCGTTCATCACTTTAGTCCATGCGGCTACGAAATCGCGGACGAATTTCTCACCATTATCATCTTGAGCATAGACTTCAGCGTACGAGCGCAAAACGGAGTTAGAACCAAACACTAAATCAGCGCTGGTTGCTGTCCATTTAACATTGCCTGTGCTGCGATCACGAATCTCAAACGTACCATCAGCAACTGGATGCCAGCTGTAACTCATGTCGGTCAGATTGACAAAGAAATCGTTTGTCAGTTGCCCTTCACGATCAGTGAAAACACCGTGCTTTGACCCGCCAAAATTCGTACCCAGAACTCTCATGCCGCCAAGTAGCACAGTCATTTCAGCTGCCGTTATGCCCAGAAGTTGAGCTCTATCAAGCATAAACTCTTCAGGACTTACAGGAAAGCCAGCTTTCAGGTAATTTCGAAAACCGTCAGCCATTGGCTCTAATGGTGCGAAGCTGTCTACGTCTGTCATTGCAGCACTAGCATCTCCTCTACCAGCTGCAAATGGAACACTAACGCTGTGCCCTGCAGCTTTTATAGACTGCTCCAGTCCGACATTACCACCCAGAACAACAACGTCAGCTAATGATGCGCCTGTGTCAGATACTACTTGCTCATAAGCCTTCAGAACCTTAGTCAAACGTGTAGGTTCGTTTGATTCCCATTGAGCTTGAGGAGCAAGGCGGATACGCGCACCGTTTGCACCACCACGCTTGTCAGAGCCACGGAAAGTTCGCGCGCTGTCCCAAGCTGTGCTGATCATCTCTACTGATGACAAACCGCAAGCTGCGATTTTTGCCTTTACAGCGTCAACATCATAAGACGTAGAACCCGCAGGAATAGGATCCTGCCAAATGAGATCTTCGGCTGGTACGTCTGGTCCAATGTAGTTAGCTTTTGGTCCCATGTCGCGGTGCGTCAACTTGAACCAGGCACGAGCGAACGTGTCCGCAAAGTACGCAGGATCCGCAATGAACTTCTGACAGATCTCGTTGTAGATAGGATCAACCTTCATTGCCATATCAGCATCTGTCATCATCGGCAGCTGACGCTTTGATGGATCAGACGGGTTTACTGGCATTTTATCTTCAGGCATGTCAACAGGTTTCCACTGTTCAGCGCCTGCTGGTGACTTAGTCAGTTCCCACTCGTAGTTGAAGAGGTAGTCGAAATAGCCCATGTCCCACTTTGTTGGGTCGTAAGTCCACGCGCCTTCTATACCTGACGTAAACACATTAGCTGCAGCCTTGCCTTGGCCAGGATTAGCCCAACCAAAACCTTGTGCTTCAACACCTGTAGCTTCTGGCTCTGTGCCGATGTTGGCGTGATCGCCACCACCGTGTGCCTTACCTACCGTATGACCACCAGCAGTCAGTGCAGCCGTCTCTTCGTCGTTCATTGCCATTCGTGCAAAAGTCTCACGCACATGCTTGGCTGTTAACGCTGGATCAGGAATACCATTTACACCTTCTGGGTTCACGTAAATAAGGCCCATATGTACAGACGCTAGCGGGTTGTACATAGTAGATGCGTCATCGAGGTCTTCGTAACGATTGGCGCTATCAGCTAACCACTCATCCTCTGCTCCCCAGTTGATATCTGTCTCTGGGCCCCAGATGTCAGAGCGACCAAAGCCAAAACCAAAGGTTTTAAGACCCATAGATTCATAAGCCACTGTGCCTGAAAGAATAATCAGGTCAGCCCATGAGAGAGCGTTACCGTATTTCTTTTTAGCAGGCCATAACAAGCGACGTGCCTTGTCTAGGCTGGCGTTATCTGGCCAAGAGTTTAGTGGTGCAAAGCGAATGTTACCTGACCCTGCGCCACCGCGTCCATCACCTGAACGGTAGCTCCCTGCAGAGTGCCACGCCAAGCGAATCATCAAGCCACCGTAGTGTCCCCAATCAGCTGGCCACCATTCTTGACTCTCTAAAAGCAGTTTTGCAACATCAGCCTTGACTGCTTCATGATCAAGGGCTTGTGCCGCTTTACGATGGTCGTAATCCACATCCATTGGATCAACGCGAGCACCGCGCTGATGAAGAATGTCTAGGTTAAGAGCATTTGGCCACCATTTATTGACCGGCTTCTCTGTTGAAGTGTTACTACCGTGAGCGAAGGGACAACCTCCACCGATATCACCATCCATAATATTCTCCTATTAATTTGTTGGTGTAGAACGTTTGCGAGTCGTCAAAATGATCAACTCTTTGGGGTGAAAAAATTGAAATAAAGTACGAAAGTTGAGCTGCTTGCAATGCACGTGGTTGGTGAAGTAAGGCAAAAAGCATCACAGCTAACACATATATCAGTCATGACTTAAGATTCATCGGTGGTAACCTTAGGCAATGTGATGATCCTCATTGGCAGGCTGGACAAAGGCCCCAGTAAGTAACCTCTGCCTCGTCTATCTGGTAGCCATGATTTTGCTGAGGAGTCATGCATGGAGCCTCTCCCACAGCGCAATCGATATCTATTAAATTGCCGCATCGCCTGCAGGCCAAATGATGATGGTTGTCTACTCGGTGTTCATAGCGTGCAGCGGAACCTGCAGGCTGTATTCTTCGTACAATTCCATGTTCGGCCATAACGTTCAACGAGTCATAAACTGTCTGACGAGAAATGACACCAATCTCACGTTTAACTGCAAGGCAGATATCGTCTGCCATGCTATGAGGGTTTTCCTCAACAGCCTTGTAGACTGCTAAGCGTTGAGCAGTAACCTGCAGGTTGGCGGCTCGCAATGCTTGCACGAGTTTGTCGTCACGTCTTGAGTCGGTTCTTTCCATGGACTCAATTGTATTTTCAATTATGGGTCTTGTCAAGATTTGGATGAAATCTAATAATAAATCGTAATGAAATATCGCTGTTATGTCACGACTACACCTATACTCTAGGTCTAAGAATAATGAGATGAGTTGTACGGGGAAGAGCAAACCGTTCTAGCGACTAGCCAATTAAACATCATTGGCAACGAACCTCTTACATGAATCACCAATACGCGCGTAATCGAAAAACTTAAAATGGCATTGAAACGCTTAGTGGTGGAATTCGGCATGGGAACTGACCTACGCGGACAGGACTACACAAAAGCTGCATGCCGAGCATTGAAAGATGCCTTGTGGCACAACTCTCTGTCAGTGTGCCCCGCTCTGGGCTATGCGCCCGAAGATATGCGAGTAAAGATTGAAATCGCCGTTGCCAAGCCTGAAAAAGTAGATAAGGAGGCAGTAGCCTCAATCTTGCCATATGGCACTGCCGAGGTTTCAGTCTCAAAAGGCGGGCTGGATATCGCTAGCGCAGATGGTGAGAGTTACACGGTAGTGGCCAACGCCGCAGCGGTTGTTTTTCTGGACGTAGATGAGGCACAAGCATGAGCCTCAAGCGCCTCATTCTAGAGCTAGGTACTGGCAATGATCTCTACGGTGAAAATTACACCAAAGCGGCGATACGGGCTGTTCAAGATGCGCTGCACCACAGTTCGCTAACATTGTTCAAAAGCCTTGAAATCGATCCGAACTCCATGTGGGTGGAGATAACCGTAGGTGTTCAAAATCCCGAGCAAGTCGACACGACCTTGGTGTCTGAACAAATACCTTATGGCCGTGTACAGGTGACTGTAGTACTGGGCGGAATGAATATTCCTGCGCCTGATAATCACACCACAACGGTGGTAGCCACTGTCGCGGTTGCCGCTTTCCTGGAATTACCTGACGAAAAATTCATGCTCAGCTAGATCACACCACAAACGCTCCTATCGAATTTAGTGATAGCCACTAATTCTTTCACCCATTGATGTAAACAGCCATGTCTTCTGAATTTGACGACAACTATCTCAAAAGAGAACTGTACGATCTTATCCGTAAGGATTCTCAGATATTTGATTTCATCCAGTCTAGCTCTCTCGACGGCATGTGGTATTGGGATCTGGAAAACCCGTCTGAAGAATGGATGAGCGAGCGCTTTTGGACAACCTTAGGCTATGACCCTAAGAAAATGCCTCACCAATCAGGCGCATGGCAAGACATTATTAATCAAGAAGATCTTGAAGAAGCGCTGCTCAATTTTACAGCACACTGCGAAAACCCAGAGCGTCCATACGAGCAAGTCGCTCGTTATCAACATAGCGACGGCTCAACTGTATGGATTCGATGTCGCGGTTTAGCTATTCGTGATAACAATGGCAAACCGATACGAATGCTCGGCACGCACACCGATATTACTTCACTAAAAAAAACCGAAGAATCATTGGCTGAAAATAATAACGCACTGATATCTGCAAACGATGAGTTAACCAGTTTTGCCTTTGCTGCCTCACACGACATACAGGCCCCGATTCGAAATATCAAAGGTCTGCTCAACATATTGCAAGAAGATGCAGTGACGCAACTTGATGAGAACAACAGTGAAGTGTTGGCGATGGCTTTGGCCGCCGCACAACGACTAACAGAGCTTACCACTGGGATTTTACAGTTTGCAGAATCAGGTAGTCGTGGTCACATCGTGAAAGTCGTTGACTGCCAAGCCCTGCTTGCGAATATCACCTTAGATCTAAACGTCGACCTGACGCTCAACCACACCGTGTTGCAGATAGGCGATATGCCTAAAATCAATGCAATCGAGATTCCTACACGGCAGTTATTTCAAAACCTGATTGGAAATGCTGTGAAATTTCACCGCCAAGATGAAGGCCACACACCTCGCATCACCGTTACTGCGGAACGGTATAATGAAGGCTGGAAATTCAAGGTGGTTGACAATGGTATTGGCATTGCCGAAAACAACCTACAAAGACTGTTCAAACCATTCACTCGTTTGAACTTATCCAGTGAGTTTTCGGGAAGTGGTCTTGGCCTTACGCTATGCCAACGTGCCGTGCGCAAGCATGGTGGAGAAATATGGGTAGAATCAACATTGGGTGAGGGTACGACCTTTCACTTCACCTACCCTCACTGTGCGCTGGACGAGTAGCGACTCATATCGCTTTGCCGTCTCTCAACAACCTTAATGACATGGCTAGATGACTGACTCAAGCTCCAAAAAAACCATACTCTTAGATGGAGGCATGGGCCAAGAGCTCATTCGCCGAAGCAAAAACTCCACCACGGCGCTGTGGTCTACTCAAGTGCTGATAGATGAACCTGACATAGTTACGCATCTACATTTGGATTACATCAAGGCCGGTGCTGAAATCATCACTTTGTCAAATTACAGTGCTACCCCTGAAAGACTGGCACGTGAGAATCTACAAGATCGCTTTGAAGCTATTCAGCACGCAGCTATTGCCTGTGCACAAAACGCACGATCACTATCTGATTCATCCTCTGGTGTAAGAATCGCAGGCTGTTTACCGCCACTGGTCGCGAGCTACCGTCCAGAACTGTTGCCTGAAAAAATGCTAGCTATAGCCACTTATCAGCAGTTGGTAGCTGTTCAAGCGGACGCTGTAGATCTGTTTATCTGTGAGACCATGGGCTCAATAGATGAAGCCATGTATGCAGCAAGCGCTGCATTGGAAAGCGCAAAACCAGTTTGGGTATCACTCACCATAAACGATACCCAGAACAGCACTACCTTGAGAAGTGGCGAAGCGATTACCGATGCGCTAAAAATGCTATCTACTTTGCCCATAGAAGCTATTTTGCTCAACTGCAGTTGGCCAGAATCGATTGACCACGCCCTACCCATTCTCGCAGCATTGATAGACCAGTCGGAGTACCCGATACGGCTTGGCGCCTACGCCAACGGCTTTACCTCTATCGAAAACCTCAAACCTGGTGGCACGGTAAGTTCATTGAGTGCAAGGACTGATTTGGGGCCGGAGGAGTACGCAATGCACGCCAACAACTGGCTGAAAAATGGAGCTAATATTATCGGTGGCTGTTGTGAAGTTGGGCCTGCACACATCTCTAAATTGCGACAACTGATATCAGCTTAGAGCTCACACCCGTAAAATCTCATGCCACTATTCTCCACTGTCCTCGTTGTTCTACAGTTTGTTCTTATTTTCTTGTTGGCAATGCCCCTGAACGGATTTCTCCCCACTGATCCTTTCACAGCGTTTGGGCTTGCCCTCTTACTGGGTGGAATAACGCTTGCTATTTGGGCAGCGCGTTGCTTACGCCTGGTAAATTTTAGTGTAATGCCGGAGCCTGTGAGTCATGGCACCCTCATAAGGACAGGACCGTACGCTTATATTCGCCACCCGATGTATAGCGCAGTCCTTATTTGTGCAGTGGGTGCTGTGCTCGCCCACGGACAGTGGTACAGATTGCTCTATTTGCTTGTTTTGGCTGCCGTGTTATATCTGAAGGTTCGACGTGAAGAGGCGCTGCTGACACAAACCTACTCAGATTATGCAAACTATCAAAAAGAGACCGCTGCGATAATTCCGTTTGTGTATTGAAGTGTGGCTCGATGACTCTACGTTCGGGTCAAGTAACTCAACAAACTCAGCGTTAGAGATAATGGAACCAACCAGTCAAAACAAAAATTTCAGTGAGAAGCAATAACACCAACCCCGTCTTTATCGCGAAATGATGCTTACTAGTCAGTAGATAAATGGTAGCCAGCGATGCCACGAGCCCTTCCAAAGGAGCAACATACGCAGCATGGTGATTGGTATCCCAATAACTCACTGGGCTAATGAAACGCCAATCTGATAACGGCCAAAAGTGCACTCGGGCATCGTCGTTATGCAAAGTGAAATCGCACAGCAAATGCACTAAAGCCGCGCCGGTTAACGCTATAAAAAATCCCCTTTTGGCTTTGACAGCAACGGCGCACATAACACCCCAGATAACAAAGGAATTATCCACACTGAAGACCAGTTGCCAGGCGTCTGAAAAATACAGCTGACCAAAAACTGTATCTGTAGATAAATTTAAAACAAAAAGTGAGTAGCCTGCCATCAGATACAAAGACAAATCTGGCAGCAAGCCACCCACCACCGCTCCACCCATAAGTGCAAGGTTATTTTGCTTGTTAAATAACGCAGCCCCTATGAGTAGATGAGCTGGTGTATTCACTCAGAACCTACAACCCCCACAGTGTTGTCTCAGGATGAAACTGCGACCAAGCAAACCAGAATGCTTGATGGCTTCCCAGATCGTTGCCCTCTTTATCCACCGCTTTTATTCCCCCCGCTTCGAGCGTAAGTCGCACATTGTCAGCCTCAACTTCATCACCCTTAGTCAAGGCAAGCATTGCGGTACTACGTACAAAGGCAACCGGTGTACCTGATGCATTGATTGCCCCCACGATATCTTCATGGACAGATAAACGAGGATCAACATCACCTACCGGGAATATCGGACCGTTAGCATCGCGATTGTTGCGAAAATCAAAGTCACGCCCCATGGCCAACTCTTCAGCCAGCACAGTGGTTTCCGGATAGGCTTCTTTCCAGTCACTCCACTTAGTCGTTATGACACTCGCTTGTTGCAAAGTGATGTTCTTCTCGGCTAAAGGCCCCGTTACAGCGGTACCACGGAAAGTGTCGATAACCGATCCACTCGTAATGTCGTACATCACCTTGTTAGATCGTATGAGCAATCCTGATGTACGTAACACAGGTCTTTCGATACCTTCGGGCAACTCATCTGTAAAATATGCCTGTGCAGCACCACATAGAGTGCAGTAAGGAATGCCCAGATCACGGCCTCCTAGTGTGTCGTTGACCATCTCTCGAACTTCCATGATTTGACGAGGATAGGCGCGAGCTTCACCGTTAACCACTACGCCAAACACGATGTCATCGTCGTCGGGCCACGTTGCATCTTTAGCACTAACGACAGCTGGGTTGTCAGCTGCAGGTATGCAATTGCACGGCTCGCTTGTGTTGTCAAAAGGACGATCATCAATTCGAACGCCTCCCCACGAAACATGTCTCCAATCGACATCACCTTCTTGGAAAATAAAGTCCCAACTCGGCAATGTTGCGGTAAAGATCGAACGCTTCACTCGTAAATAATCTGGTGGAGCCGGTATATCCCAGGCAATTAGTTGATCGGTGATCAAACCCCAATGAGCCGAATTGCTGGCGTTGAGTTCAAGTAATCGACGGGCAGAATCAGCCAGTACGGTATTCAAGTTTCTATCGGGGATAAAGCGCATGAAATCGCTGATGATCCAACCAAGGCGTGGATCGCCTGAAGCCACCACAATCTCAAGTGCATCTCGTTGATCCTCGCCCCATGCAGAATCTCGCATTGAATGAATGAATGCGACGTCTATTGCCTCCACTACTTCGGCTGATAGCGGTCCTTCAGGCACATCTGGAGCTTTACCAAATCGTTCATTCTCTGACTGCTGTGCCCAGACAGTGGCCACTGTCATCGCGAGGATAAATGAGAGCAATCCTCCCAAGGTATATTTGTGGATTGAATGCTTGTTGTTCGTCATGCCTAGTTTCCTTGCGGTGCGAATGATTTATATCTGACGCACATGTGCCCAAAGAGTTCGCAGCCGTGAGCCTTAAAGCCGAATACGTTTGGCAAAACAATATCTTGTGGGAGTCGTTCTCACTTGTTTTCACCCGTGATCACATGTTAACGCCTAAAACATCTGCCACGAATTGAGCTTACAGTGCCAAATAGTGTAAATCAGTCGAAGTCTTGCGACGATAACGGATTAGATTCCAGCACAGTGAATTCAGGAAACAGTGTGACCCAAACGGTGTTGTTTCTACGCTGATCAGGAAGCGCTATATCGATCACACCGTCGTTATTTCTATCGGCGAGCTTTGATGTGGAAACACGCGTGTCGCCTATGCGATGATTTGAAAATCCTCGGGATTGCGCAATTTCAACAAAATCACCATCGACAAATGACCATACTTTTAAAATGCCTCCAATGTGTGGCGTTTGAACATAGGCAACATCCATCACGCCATCGCCAGTGAAGTCGGCAATACCAACAGGTGCCAACCAACGATTACCTTTTCCAATTGATGGCGTATCCACAAGCAGCTTAAGTTGTTTTTGTGAGAGGTTAAACACCGCTAACGCAGCGCCTTGTCCTTGTTCACTGCGAACCACAACCACATCGTTTTTTCCATCAGCATTCACATCTGCAATCCGCGGTATGAGATCTTCAAACACTTGGGATTTGGGTAAATCAAGCTTAAACACAGAACCCTCATTATCCTCGACAACCAAACACCCAGCCTCAATGGCATCACCCAAAACACCGTGTGTATAACGTTCAGTTGCGCATGACAACATCGCCTTCACAATACCGTCTCCATCGCTTTGTGCGATATCGCTATGAGGGATGGGCGTATGGCTGTCAAACGCACTTGCGCTTAATGATGAAACAGAAATCGTCGCAGCATTTGCACCCGCAGAACCTAGAACGCAGAATGCAATCAGGGCTTTGCGAGACACTGTGGTCGCGAGGACATCGCGCATTGCTGATAGACCCATTGCTGAAAGGAAAGAGTTGAAAACGTAAGACTTTAAATTTTTACACATATGTCTGTGCAGCCGTTGGAATTCGCTAGTCAACTTGTTTGACTATTAGCGCTAGGCTAAAGCTATCATAGTTACCTGTTTTCACTCAGCAAAAACATGAGCATATCGACCATTCTTCCACTAGGTGCCGCCATTATGATCGGCGTCATGTTTGCCCAACAACCAGTGATCAACGCCACAGTTTCCAGGACATTGGGTTCTCCGATCGCGGCAGCTGCATTGTCAGTATTTGTTACGTTACTTTGTCTTTTAGTCTTAGTACCTTTTAGCGGAGGCACATTGCGCCCGTCTGTGATTCTAACGCTACCGTGGTGGTCAATTTGCGGAGGGTTGATTGGCGTTGCTATTGTGGCAGGAGCGGCAGCCATTGCTCCCATCACAGGTGCTGCCTTACTGTTCGTCTTGTTGGTAACAGGTCAGTTAATCGGCGCATCAATTGCTGATCATGTAGGTGCATTTGGCCTTCCAGAGAGACCTTTCAGCGCCTTACGCTTCGCAGGTCTGGTGTTTGTCCTCATGGGTTGCATTTTGGTGTATCGCGGCTGAGCCAGCCAAACCGTCCGGGTGCCAATGTTCTGAGCATAAACTTGGATAGCCATTAGTGCCTACTTGACTACGAACCCCTGCCTAAAACGTGCTCCAGCTACCAAAAAAATAGTCAGTCGCTCGACAGATAACCTAAACGAGAATTATTGCCCAACATCAATGATTCTCATTTGCATTTTTCAACAATGCACCACATAATATTCGCTGGTTCACTTTAGTAAGAGGCCGACCATGATCGTCTGTCACTGCAATCGAATAACATCCGTTGATATTGATGATGCAGTTACCTGCATGAAAAAAAATTGCAGTAATCCAGATCTGTGCCCTCATAAGGTGTACGAGGAGCTGGGAGCCTGCCCAAATTGCTGCGGCTGCTTCCCACTTGCTGAAAAACTCATCAAAGAGTCCGCACTGCGTTTTATCTCTCAATTAGAGCTAACGGCTGAGTCGATGTCAGGGTAAGCCCAGCCCAAAGCCATTTTCCTGCTAAGCAATTGATTCGCACAATTTTTGTTCATAACTGAATGATCAGAACCTACTTCACGGCTAATGAGTGGAACCGCTTGTGATGCAACGTTCTTAATGCAATGCTGAAAAACCTTTTTTTTGCAGCATCAGCCCAGAGTGTCTCGACAGAACCCATTAAGGAAAGACAGGCACAAAATCATGTCTTTCCCCTTGAAGTGAATCCAAAGGCTTTGTCCGACCTGTATATAGTTCGCGGTACACATGATTTTGAATTAGCACCATACTACTGACCAGTGCCACCAATCCACCCTATTCACATTAAACAAAGATACCACTATGAAAGGCAGCGCAAAAGTTATTGAAAGCCTTAATCAGGCTCTTTTTCACGAGTTAGGAGCCGTCAATCAATACTGGCTTCATTACCGCTTACTCGACGACTGGGGGCTAACTAAACTGGCTAAAAAAGAGCGTGAAGAATCCATTGAAGAAATGGGCCACGCTGACAAGATCATCGAACGCATCATCTTCCTTGGTGGGCACCCTAACCTGCAAACTCTGTCGCCACTAAGAATTGGTCAAGACGTCAAAGAAGTTCTGGAAGCTGACTTGGCCGGAGAGATGGATGCTCTTGCTTTGTATAGGCAGGCCCGCGATGTTTGTGAGGCAGAGAAGGACTTCGTTACAAAAAATATTTTTGAACAACTACTACTCGACGAAGAAGGACATACTGACTTTCTTGAAACCCAACTCGATCTGTTAGAGCGAATCGGGCTTCAGAATTACCAGATGCTTCAGGCTGAAAGCGCAGACGCCGCCGAGTAACTCGAGTCACCCGACAGCGACGACGATTAAACTGTCACCGGTACATCGGTATCGGTTGGCAGTTTATCTGCGTCATCCTCGTACTCGTCCATAGGCGGGCAAGTACACACTAAGTGCTTATCGCCATACACGTTATTAACCCGGTTTACCGGAGGCCAGTATTTGTCCACACCCAGCGATCCCGGCGGGTAACAAGCTTGCTCCCTTGAGTAGGGGCGATCCCACTGAGCTACCAGATCAGCCACTGTGTGTGGTGCGTTCTTCAGTGGATTGTTCTTAGGGTCCATCCGCCCTTCCTCGATTGCCTTGGCCTCATTTCGAACGGACAGCATGGCGTCGATAAAGCGATCAAGCTCCGCCTTTGGCTCTGATTCTGTGGGCTCCACCATCAAGGTGCCTGACACAGGCCAACTCATAGTAGGAGCATGAAAACCGCTATCCATCAGACGCTTCGCAATATCATCCACAGAGACATCAGCTGACTGTGCTAACGGGCGGGTATCTAGAATACACTCGTGCGCCACTAATCCTTTATCTGAGCTGAACAGCACATTAAAAGCACCCTTTAATTGCACCGCAATGTAGTTAGCATTAAGTATGGCTATCTTGGTGGCCTGAGTGAGCCCCGAACCACCCATCAACAAAATGTAAGCCCAGCTAACAGGCAAGATTGAGGGCGATCCAAACGGTGCTGCCGATACTGGACCAATGGCTTCATTGAGCTCCGGATGTCCTGGCAGAAAAGGCGTAAGGTGTGCTTTGACGCCGATGGGGCCCATACCCGGACCACCACCACCATGAGGAATACAAAACGTCTTATGTAAATTCAGGTGGCTCACATCACCGCCTATTTGCCCAGGTTGTGACAAACCCACCATAGCGTTCAAGTTAGCACCGTCTATGTAAACCTGACCACCGTGCTCGTGTGTGATGTCACACACCTCGGTAACTGTTTCCTCAAACACCCCATGCGTTGAAGGGTAAGTAATCATGCACGCCGCTAAATGGGCACTGTGCTTTTCAGCCTTTGCACGAAAATCCGCGACATCAATATTGCCGTGCTTATCCGCCGACACCGGAACCACCTTCCATCCGACCATTTGCGCGGACGCTGGATTGGTACCGTGCGCAGAGGTTGGGATCAAGCAAACATTACGATCCTCATCACCGTTAGCACGATGGTAACCTCGAATAGTCAATAGCCCAGCGTATTCTCCCTGCGCACCTGAATTTGGCTGCTGGGAAATAGCATCATAGCCAGTGATCTGACAAAGCTTATCGTTCAGATCATCGATCATCTCTGCGTAGCCTAATGCTTGATCCTTAGGCACAAAAGGATGAAGCTGACCAAACTCAGGCCAAGTGACTGGGATCATCTCAACCGTTGCGTTAAGTTTCATGGTGCACGAACCCAGCGGAATCATCGAGCGATCTAGAGCAAGATCCCTGTCGGCAAGACGACGCATATAACGCGTGAACTCAGCCTCTGAACGATTCTTGTGAAAAATGGGATGCGTAAGAATTTTACTGGTGCGCAGCATGTGATCGGGTAAGTGGTACTCGCGATTCAGCTGGCTGTCATCTTTTAAATCGATACCGAACGCTCGCCATACAGCCTCTAGAGTTTCAGGTCGCGTTTGTTCATCAAGACTAATACCGACACGATCGTCACCCACCTTACGTAGGTTAATTCCGTTAGCAACTGCTGAAGAGAGCACAGTGCTTTGCAATGCCCCCACATCCACTGTGATGGTGTCGAAGTACACTTCTGGCTGAATTTTAAAGCCGTTCTGTGTTAACCCTTTGGCCAGACGCGCTGCTTTGCGATGCACTGATTCGGCAATAGCTCTAATGCCCGATGGACCATGATATACCGCATACATCGAAGCCATAACAGCCAGCAGTGCCTGCGCCGTGCATACATTAGAGTTAGCTTTTTCTCGTCGTATATGTTGTTCGCGAGTTTGCAAGGCTAGGCGGTAGGCCGGGTTTCCTCGTGAATCAATTGAGGCACCCACGATACGGCCAGGCATACCACGCTTGTATTTATCTTTAGTTGCCATGTACGCCGCATGTGGGCCACCGTAACCCATCGGCACACCAAAACGTTGCGTTGACCCTACCGCTACATCAGCACCCATCTCACCGGGTGCCTTGATCAGTGACAGTGCTAAAAGATCGGCAATAACTACGCCCAATGCTCCGTGCTCATGAAGTTGCTCCATATGAGTGCTGAAGTCGCTGACGTGACCATATGTGCCGGGGTATTGGAAAATGGCACCAAACACGACACTTGCGTCCATCTCATCTGGGGCACCAATAATAATTTCAATGCCCAACGGTTCTGCACGCGTCTTAATCACGGCAATGTTTTGCGGGTGACAATTTTCATCAACGAAAAAAGCGTTTAGTTTGGATTTGGTTGACCGGCGCACCAGAGTCATTGCCTCTGCCGCAGCGGTGGACTCATCAAGCAGTGAGGCGTTCGCTATATCAAGAGCAGTAAGATCGCTAACCATAGTTTGGAAATTAATCAAGGCTTCCAGCCTGCCCTGTGCAATCTCGGGTTGGTAAGGTGTATAAGCGGTATACCACGCTGGGTTTTCCATAATGTTGCGAAGTATGGGCGCCGGGGTCGTGGTGCCGTAGTAGCCCTGTCCGATTAAAGACGTGTTCATGACATTTTTTGTCGCCACCTGACGCATGTAAAACAAGGCATCACGCTCTGTCATTGCAGGCCCCCAATCTAGAGGCTCTTTTTGCCGGATAGCATCTGGCACAGTGGCATCGATAAGCTCATCAAGCGACTTGTATCCAATAACCTCAAGCATCTGCTCAATTTCAGAAGGTGATGGACCAATGTGACGCCGGTTAGCAAAGTCGTAGGCAGAATAATCAGTGGGTTGAAATGACATTGTGTTACTCGCTAATGATCAGTAATTGAATAGTTTGACGCCGTGATAAAGACCAACAAGCCGCTATCGCTTGTAACCATTGGGTACAAATGGCAATGCAGACACCACTGCCGGATGCATTTTTCCACGTATTGATAACAAGACATCAGTACCTGGGCTGGCGTATTCAGTTTCTACGTAGGCTATGGCAACAGGAGCTTCTACCGTTGGGCCAAAGCCACCAGATGTGACCTCGCCTACAGAATCACTCGCGGTATTGCACACTTGCGCCCCTTGTCTCGCCGGTACTCGTCCTGCCAACCTCAGTCCGACCAGCTTTCGGGCTGTTCCTGATTCGAACTGCTGCAAGACTATATCGGCACCAGGGAACCCACCTTCAGTTCGGCGCCGTTTTTGTATTGCCCAGCCTAGCGATGCTTCCACAGGTGTGGTTGTCGTTGTTATCTCGTGCCCATAGAGCGATAAACCGGCTTCTAATCGAAGCGAATCGCGTGCACCCAGACCGGCTGGCATGCAGTCTTCATGCTGCAGCAAGAGTTTAGTTATAGTGACAACATTGCTCTGGGGGATCGAAATTTCAAATCCGTCCTCACCGGTATAGCCAAGCCGCGAAATTCGACACTCAACGCCTGCAATAGGGGCGACTAAGGTTTCCATGAAGTTCAGTGACAACGCCTGCTCACAGTGTTGACCTAGAATCTGGGCAGCTTTTGGGCCCTGAAGCGCTATCAAGGCGCTGTCTGTCAACTCTTCAAGCGTGCAATCCCCGAGGTGTTCCCGCAAGTGGGCGATATCCTGATCGCGCATCGAGGCGTTCACTACAATATAGAAGTGATCACCTGCATTGCTGATAATCAGATCATCTAGGATCCCGCCTTGTGCATTGGTAAAAAATGAATACCGCGCTTTGCCCACCGGCAAATTAACCACATCGCAGGGAACCAAAGATTCCAGCATTTGCGCAGCCGATTCGCCACGGAGCCGCAATTGCCCCATGTGTGACACATCAAACAATGCCGCGTTGTTTCTGCAGTGAGTGTGCTCAGCCATAATTCCAGCTGCGTATTGCAGTGGCATCTCCCAACCGGCGAAGTCGACAATTCGGGCACCGAGTTCGACGTGCAAATCAAACAGAGGGGTGCGTTGTGATGAAGCTTGATCAGCGTTTGTGTGATCTGCCGCATTGTTGGCAGAGATAGGATTCGAAGGTGTTGTACTCATAAAACGCGCAAACTCCAGAGTCGCAGAGACAGGTACGACGTCCGGCCTAGGGCCAGATATCACGTACCCCTCTGTCTATGGCCTGAGAGACTCGCAGGCACAGGGCCCACTTACACCTTCGGCGCGAGCTGTTCACTCGACTTTCCAGAGCGCTGCTACTACGAACGGTCCTGAGGCCTGAGAGTTTTCGGGTGATTTCCCCTTCGGCGGCACGCGTTTTAAGTCTTGAGAACACGCGTGCGCTCTCCCATTCGTAGATTGGCCTTTCAGCCACCAACTGCCAATATGTTGCTGTAATTGTCGCTCCGAGTCAACCATCAAAGGTGCCATACGGGTAGCACACCGGAAAAATCTAGAAACTTGAAGTGTCGGTGATTCTGCTACCATGAACGCGTGGAAAATTCTTTTAGCATTAATGTCTGGTCGCTCTAACAAAGTCGTTTTTTATTTTCTTATCGTTGCACTTCTGTTTAACGTGCCTTTCGCCGGCTTTCATGCCGCTGAGCACTTACCCAGCGGCGCTAGCGATGTAGATGTGCACGCGCATCACTCTCATCGGCACCAGCTGTCAGTCTTTGCATCGAGCCATGTGGCTGAAGAAGCTGCCGATAAGCAACCTCACCCAGATATTCACTTTTGCCACATCTGCCAGCTTACTGCCAAGCTGAACACGCTGATACCGCATCAGGTGTCAATGCCGCAGCCGCGACTCTCTGTGCTTCACGGCCATGTAGGAGCTCAGCGTCACACTGGGTCCAGCGTGCAGGAATTCGTCGCTATTCGAGGCCCACCTTCCGCTGCCTGAGCTGTTTTTTGTTCGTCGCACTCGTGAACCGCTCATCTCTGGATGTGGTTAGGGGCACTAATCGGCGTTACCAACAATATTAAATAACTTCAGGAAGTTATCTGTGAAACCTACCTACACTATCCTTGCGCTCTGCATAGCGGGAGCACTCGCCTCTGCACCACTTCACGCACAAACACAACGCGATCTGGGCAGCCACCAACACGGATCAGCCTCACTTAACGTCGTTGTGGACGGTTCAATTGTTTATATAGAGTTTGAGAGTCCGTGGGCCAATTTGACCGGATTTGAACATAGCCCCTCCACTGACCAGCAACAAGCGCTCTTAACCGCTGCGTTAGAGCAATTAGATGACGCTGATTCGCTTTTTAAATTTACTGGTGGTGAGGGTTGTACTGGCGAAACAACTAGCGTTGTTGACACGTTGAGTTCTAAAGATTCTCACGAAGAGCACGAAGAGCACGA